>NZ_NMPP01000061.1:0-20265 GCF_009192885.1 Xanthomonas sp. LMG 12462
CCGCGATGGGTTTCCCGGGAAACCCATCGCGGCTGAAGCCGCTCCTGTGACGAGCGCATTGGTGCCGCCACCGCTACAGCACGATCCGCGCCCCGTCCTCCCGCGCCGAGCGCTGGATGGCATCGACGATGCGGATATCGCGCAAGCCTTCCTCGCCGGGCACGCGCAGCGGCGTGCCCTGCAGGATCGCCAGCGCATCCTCGTCCATCTGCAGCGCCTGCTGGTGGTGCACCCGCACGTCGAACAGGCGGCCATCGCTGGCCCGGCCGCGCACGCCGTCGTAGGCCTGGAACGGCGCCAGTTCGTACCAACCCTTCGCGCACTCGGCGCGCAGCAGGTTCATGGTGCGGCCGAAGCTGGCCGCGCAGCTGGCGGTCACCCCGTGCGGGAACTCCAGGGTGAAGTGCATGTGCTCGTCGACCTCGTCGAACAGCGCCGGCCGATCGGTGGACCGCCGCGCGCTGACCGCCAGCGGCTCGGCGCCGGTCGTGTAGCGCGCCGCATTGAGCGGATACACACCCATGTCGTACATCGCACCGCCGCCATACTGCGCGCGCAGCCGCCACGGCCGCTGCGCCGGGTCGGTGTCGCCATAGCCGGCATAGCCCGCCTCGGCGCGCACGCTGCGCATCGCCCCGAACGGGCGCTCGCCGGCCAGGGCGATGAGGCGCCGGGTGTTGGGCTCGTGCTGCATGCGGTAGCCGATGCTCAGCCGCACCTTGTTGCGCGCGCAGGCCTCGATCATCGCCTGCGCCTGCTCGGCGTGCAGCGCCATCGGCTTCTCGCACCACACGTGCTTGCCGGCGGCGGCGGCACGAATGCTCAGCGGCGCGTGCAGATGGGTGGGCGTGACCACGTAGACCACGTCGATGTCCGGGTTGTCGGCGATGCGTTCCAACTCGTCGTAGCTGTAGACGTTGCGATCCGGGATGCGATAGCGCGCCTGCCACTGCGGGATCTTCTGCGGCGAGCCGGTGACGATGCCGGCCAGGCGGCAGTGCCGGGTCAGGGCGAGCCCCGGCGCCAGGCGGCTGCTGGCGTACTCGCCCAGGCCGACCAGGGCCACGCCCAGCGGCTTGCGGCGTCGTGCCGGCGTGGCCGCCCAGGCGGACGCCCCGAGCATGCCGGCGGCGGTGGCGGAGAGGCCGGCCAGCAACAGGCGGCGGCGATTCGGCGAGGACGGCTCCATGCGCAACTCCGACCGGAAGGATGCTTCACCCTAACCGCTGGCGCGGCATCGGCACTGTGAGCGCTATCGCGCGATGCGCCGGGGCCTCTGGCACACTGCCGCCTCCCCCGCCGTCCGGACACCCGATGCGCTGCCGCCCACTGCTCGCCGCCCTCGCCCTGCTGCTGGCTGCCCCGGCCGAGGCGCAGGAGACCCTGTTCCGCGCCCATGACCTGGTCGGCGATGGCGTGTTCACCGACAAGATCGAAGGGCCTGCGACCGGCCCGGACGGTGCGCTGTACGTGGTCAACTTCGCCCACGACGGCAGCATCGGCCGGGTCCAGCGCGACGCCACCGGCCGCGGCCAGGCCACGCTGTTCGTGGATCTTCCCGACGGCAGCATCGGCAACGGCATCCGCTTCGACCGCCGCGGGCGCATGTACGTGGCCGACTACGGCCAGCACCGCATCCTGCGCATCGCCCTGCGCAGCAAGCGCATCGAGGTCTACGCCACGCTGCCGGGCGCGTTCCAGCCCAACGACATCGCGATGGCGCCGGACGGCACCCTCTACGCCAGCGACCCGGACTGGAAGCACGACGGCGGCCAGCTGTGGCGCATCGACCGCGACCGCAGCGCGCATCTGATCGAAACCGGCATGGGCACCACCAACGGCATCGAGGTCAGCCCCGACGGCAAGCGCCTGTACGTCAACGAGAGCGTGCAGCGGCGGATCTGGGTCTACGACCGTGCGGCCGACGGCGCCGTCTCCAACAAGCGGCTGTTCGCCAGCTTCGCCGACGCCGGCCTGGACGGCATGCGCTGCGACATCGACGGCAACCTGTACGTGGCCCGCTACGACGCCGGCAAGGTAATCGTGCTGGCCCCCGACGGCACGCTACTGCACGAGGTCGCGACCAAGGGCCGCAAGCCCACCAACCTGGCCTTCGGCGGCGCCGACGGACGCGATGTCGACGTGACCCTGCAGGACCGCGGCGCGATCGAAACCTTCCGCAGCGACCGCCCCGGCCGCGAGCACGGACGCTGATGGGATGCGTATCGCAGCGGCGTCTCAGCCCGCGCAATGGTCCCCTGGCATCCTGGCTGCACTGACTGGAGGGCCGCGCACATGCAGCCGATCGAACTGAACAACCCGGCCGGCTTCGCCGACGAATTCCTGCGCCTGACCCTGTTGCAGGGCTTCCAGTCGCTGACCAAACGCGACCTGGAACTGCTGATCTTCGTGTTGCTGGAACGCGACGGCGCGATCTCGCGCAGCGATTCCAACAACGCGGTGGCGATGCGCCTGCGGGTGACCCCGGCCAAGGTCAAGGGCCTGCGCCGCGACGGCTATGCGCGCTGGCGTGCGCTGGTGCCGGAGGACAACGAGGCGGCGCTGCAGCGCATCGTCGCCACGGTGCTGACCGAGGACAACCTGCGCGCCGGGGCCAAGCATGTCAGCGAGCGCAGCAAGAAGGACGGCTTCCTGGCGATCCGCATCGAGCACCCCGACGACCAGCAACGCTTCGAACAGGCCATCGTCGACGTCGGCGCCATGCCCGTGTACGAGCGCAACCGCGACGTGATGGCGGTGCGCTTCGACACGCTGCTGAAGATCGCCGAGCGCTGGGGCTATCTGCAGCCGGAGCCGGACAAGGTGACACACGAACTGCAGAAGCTGGCGCCCACCGCCGAGGAGGTCGCCGATCTATTGAAGAAGGACGTGAGCAAGCTACGCTGGGAGGACGTGCGCCGCGCGCTCAACAGCCTCGGCGCCAAGGCCGTCGCCAGCACCGCCGAGGGCGGGCTGAAGGGCCTGTTGAAGCTCGCGTTTCCGTTCATCCCCGGCTGAGCCGGGGCCGCCATCCATCGCCATACTGGAGTTGCGTCGTGTCCATGTCCTGCCGTTCCCTCGCCCTGCTCTGCTGCCTGTGCGCCTGCGTCGCGCCGGCCGCGGCGCAGAATCTCAACACTGCCTCCAGCGCCACCACCGAGCCGCTGCGCGACGTGCCGGTCAACGTGCGCGCGCAGCCGCTCAGCAATGGCGTGGTCACTCACCAGGTGCAGTTGCCGGCCACGCCCGGCGAAGCGCAGGTGACCGTGCGCAGCATCCAGCCGGACCGTGTGGCCGGCAGCTACCGCATCGACTTCGAGGCGCTGGACACCGACCACGACGGCTACATCAGCCGCAGCGAAGCGCAGGCCAATCCGTCGCTGGCCGACGAGTTCGACGCGCTGGACACCACCCGCAGCGGTCGCCTCAGCCCCGCGCAGCTCGCCGGCTGGCTGTAGCCGCACCAGAGACGCGTCCGGCGCCGCCATGGCGGGCGCCGGCGCACCCTCGGTCGCGTTGCAGGGTGCATTGGAAACGCTTGCTAAACAGCGCCGACGTGCAGATGCGAACGCCCGATTTTTTTAGCGTCGATTAATTCGGCCAGGCCTATGTTCTTGACTCCTTCCCAGCAACAGGAGTCGTGCCATGAACCGCATCGTTCCTCGTCTCGTCCCGTTCGCGTTCGCGCTGCTTGCCGCGCCGGCGCTGGCCATGGCGCAGTCGGCGCCGGACGAAGTGACCCTGCACCAGAACGGCCAGATCATCAATGTCACCTCGGTCGAACCCAACTCGATCGTCGGCGACTACCACATCGACTTCGCCAAGCTCGACCGCAACCATGACGGCTACATCAGCCGCGCCGAAGCCAAGGCCGACCCGACGCTGTACGCCGAGTTCGATGCCGTCGACGTGCATCACCACGGCCGCCTGAGCAAGGCCGACCTGGAAGGCTGGATGTCGACGTGACGCGACCCACGCGTAGACTGACCCGCACCCTCTCCACCACGCGCGCCGCCTGCGGCCTTCCCGCCGCATGCGGCGCGATTGTTTTCTGAAGCGACAACACCGCAGACAGCAATGACGCCCAGAGCGTCGCTCGACCGCTTCAGCGCAACTGTCGCCAGCGCATCGATCGCCTCGCCCACCGCGTTGCCGAGCGCTATAGCATGCCTTCCTGCAGCGGCGCATCCTGCGTTCCGCCCCAGGGATCGTCCAGCAGATAGCGCGCCGCGACCGGCTGCGCCGCCGGCACCAGGGTGAGCCGGTAATACACCTCGTCGTCGCCTTCGCAGACTTCGTAGTACAGCGCGTAGTCGCCAGGCTGCAGCGCCAGTGTCACATCGAAGGCCTCGGCGGCAGACGCCACCTGCACCCGCGCATCCGGATTCACCCGGAACGGCACCTGCATGCGCCGCTGCGCACGCGGATCGGGCGCGAACGCCTCGGCCAGCACCAGGTGCACCTGCGCGCCGAACGCGTCCTCGGGCAACGGATCGAACACCACGTAGTCGCGATGCAGGACCGCGCCCTGCTCCAGATTGCGCGCCCCCCAGCGGCAGGCGGCCTCGTCGAAAGCGCGGGCACGCAACTGCACCTGGCTGTGGGAAATCAGCAGATCCACGGTCTGCGTCCGGGTCGCGTCTTGCATCGTCGTTCTCCATGGCAGGAACGCGGCCTGCGTGCTGCGCTTCGCGCCCTAGCCTCACCCCAACCCATCTCCCGAGGGGAGAGGGGCTCAAGCAAACCAGCCGACGCTGGCTCTTCCTGCTCCCTCCGCGAGAAGGTGCCCCGAAGGGGCGGATGAGGGTACGGGCCCCGCTCGGCGCGCGTGGTCGAATCTGCGGCCGCCGCGTTCGGCCGGAGCGCGCGGTCACACGCCGGAAGCGCGCTTCCAGAAACCGTGCATCAACAACGGCAGCTTGCCGGCCAGGCCCAGCAGCGGGCCGCGCAGCAGGGTGAGGTGCAGCTCGTCGTTGGAGAACAGCCGGTTGATCGCATCGAAGCCGTAGGCGGCCACGGTGTTGTCGCTGCGGCGACCGCGCGCCCAGCGCGCCAACCGCTGCGGCGCCGCCCAGTCGACCCGCTGCGCCTGCGCCTGCCGCACCAGCGTCGCCAGCGCGGCGACGTCGCGCAGGCCCAGGTTGACGCCCTGCCCGGCCAGCGGATGCACCACGTGCGCGGCATCGCCCAGCACCAGCAGACGGCCGCGCTGGTAGGCCTCCACCAGTTGCCGGCGCAGCGGGAAGCCCAGCCGCGGCGACAGCGCGCGCACCGCACCCAGGCGGGCGCCGAAGGCCTGGGTCAGTTCGGCGCCGAACGCCGCATCGTCCAGCGCCAGCACCCGCGCCGCCTCGGCCTCGGGCAAGGTCCACACGATCGAGCTGCGGCCGTCGGCGAACGGCAGGAACGCCAGCGGGCCGCCCGGCAGGAAACGCTGCCAGGCCGTGTCCTGGTGCGGCTGTTCGGTCTGCACGAAGGCGACCACGCCGCGCTGGCCGTAGTCGTGCGCCCGCGCGTCCAGCCCGGCCAGGCCGCGCACCGTGGACTCGGCGCCGTCGGCGGCGATCGCCAGACGCGCGTCCAGGCGGCTGCCGTCGTCCAGGCGCAGGCGCGCACGCTCAGCCGACGGCTCCAGCGCCTCCACCCGCGCCGGGCAATGCACCTGCACGCCGGCGGCCGGCAGCGCTGCCCACAGCTGTTCGACCAATAGATTGTGTTCGACGATCCAGCCGAGTTGGTCGCGGCCCAGAGTGTCGGCGTCGAAGGCCAGTTCGCCACCGCCGCCGGCATCCCACACGCGCATGCGCCGGTATGCGCTGGCGCGGCTGGCGAGGACCTGCGGCCACACGCCCAGGCCCTGCAGCAGCGCCGCATTGTCCGGGGCGAAGGCGTAGACGCGCAGGTCCGGCGTGTCGGCCGACCAGCGCGGCGGCTCGCGGCCCTCGACCAGCGCCACCGCCAGGCCTTCGCCGGCCAGGGCCAGCGCACAGGCCGCGCCGACCACACCGCCGCCCACCACCACCACATCCAGCACACCGCGCCGGCTCATGCGCGCGTCTCCCGGCACAGCTGCGGCACATCGCCGCGGAAGCCCATCGCGCCGCCGACCAGGAACGACTGCAGCGGCGCGGCCTGCGCCGCCGCCAGCAGGCCCAGGCTGCGCAGTGGGCGCAGCAGCGTGGCCGGGTTGGCGGTCAGCCGCGCCAGCCCACCGGAGAACGTCACCGTGCGCTGGCGATCCTGCTCGCGGCGCTGCGCGTACTGCTGCAGCAGCGCCGGCGCGCCCGGGTCGGTGCCGTCGCGCTCGATCAGTTCGGCCAGGGTCAGCGCATCGCGCAGGCCCAGGTTGAAGCCTTGCGCGCCCAGCGGGTGCAAGGTCTGCGCGGCATTGCCCAGCAGCACCGCGCGCGCATCGGTCAGCCGCTCGGCCAGCACCTGCACGATCGGATAGGCACTGCGCTCGCCGCTACCGAGCAGGCGGCCGACGCGCCAGCCCAGCGCGTCCTGCAGCCGCTGCAGCCAGGCACCCTCGTCCAGCGCCGCCACCGCGTCGGCGTCCTCGGCGGCCACCGCGTGGATCGCGCCGTAATGGCGATCGCTGCGCGGCAACAAGGCAGTCGGGCCGTCGTCGCGGAAGCGCTCGTAGGCGGTGCCGTCGGGCTGGCGGCTGCCGCGCACCCGCGCCACGAACAGGGTCTGCTGGAAATCGTGGCGCGTTGCGGCGATGCCCAAGGCCTCGCGCACCGCGCTGGCGCTGCCGTCGGCGCCGACCAGCAGCCGCGTGTGCAGGACCTGCTCGCTGCCGTCGCGCAGGATCCGCACCCGGCGCTCTCCATGCTCGGCGTCGGGCTCCAGCGCCACGAACTGCGCCGGGCGGTAGCGGGTCAGCTGCCGCGTCGCCGCCAGGCTGGCCTCCAGCGCCTCGCCGAAGTCGCGCGCGACGACCACCTGGCCGAAAGCCTCGCGTCCGTAGTCGGCGGCTTCCAACCGCACCCGGCCGAAATCGCCGGCGCGGCTGACGTGGATGCGGCGGATCGGTCCGGTCGGCGCGCGCAGCCGCTGCATCACCCCCAACGCGCCCAGCGCGTTGACCGTGGCGGCAGCGAAGCTGAGGTTGCGCTGGTCGAATACCGGCGGCAACGCGCCCGGCGGTGCGGCCTCGACCAGACCCACGTCCACCCCCAGCCGGTCCAGGGCGATGGCCAGGCTGGCGCCGACCAGGCCGCCGCCGACGATCACTACGTCATGTCGTTTGCTCATCCGGCCATGATACGACCCGCACCCGTCTGCCCGGTGAGCGCCACCGCCCAGCTTGCGTGCCGTGGCGGCAGCGGCGCACGGCGCTCGCGCGCGCCGCGCTTCCAGTAGAATCCGGGGTCTTACGTGCCCCGGTGCCCGCCGTCATGACGCCTTCCACCCACCGCCTCCCCGCCCTGCTGCTGTTGACCGCGCTGCTGGCCGCGACCCGCATCAACCACTTCGGGGCGATCCCGGACGCGTCGTGGGCGGTGTTCTTCGTCGGCGGCTTCTACCTGCGCAGCTGGACCCGTTGGGCGTTCCCGCTGCTGATGGCGCTGGCGGTGCTGGTCGACTACTTGGTCATCCGCAGCCAGGGCCTGGATTTCTGGCAGCACTACTGCGTGTCGCCGGCCTACTGGTGCCTGATCCCGGCCTATTTCGTGCTGTGGGCCGGTGGCGCCTGGCTGGCGCGGCGCTACCACGGTGCCGACTGGCGCGCCCTGGGCCTGGCCGCCGCCAGCCTGCTGGTGGCGGTGGCGCTGTGCCACCTGCTGGCGCAGGGCAGCTTCTACTGGGTCAGCCGCAGCGTGCCGAACCCGACACTGGCCGGCTGGTGGCAGAACTACAGCGACTGGCTGCTGCCCTACCTGGGCAGCGCCAGCCTCTACGTGGCGCTGGCCGCGGCGGTCCAGGTCGGCGTCGAGCAGCTGGCGCGGCTGGGCCAGCGCGGCCAGCCGGTCGGTCACTGACCGGGATGGGCAACCGCCTCTCCAAGATCTACACCCGCACCGGCGACGACGGCAGCACCGGCCTGGGCGACGGCAACCGGGTCGGCAAGGACTCGGCGCGGGTCGCCGCCTACGGCACCGTGGACGAGGCCAACTCGGCGATCGGCGTGGTCCTGGCCTGCCCGCTGGCCGAGGACGTGCGGCAGTTGCTGACCGCGATCCAGCACCAGTTGTTCGATCTCGGCGGCGAGCTGTGCATCCCCGGCCATGCTGCGATCCATGCCGCCGACATCGACGCACTGGAACGACATCTGGACCGCTACAACGACACCCTGCCGCCATTGCAGGACTTCATCCTGCCCGCCGGCGGCGAGGCGGCGGCGCGCTGCCACCTGGCCCGCACCATCGTGCGCCGCGCCGAGCGCGAGACGGTGGCGCTGTCGCGGCAGGACGCGGTGCGCCCGGAAGCGGTGCGCTACCTCAACCGCCTGTCCGACCTGCTGTTCGTGCTGGCGCGGGTGCTGGCGCGGGCCGACGGCCACGGCGAAGTGCTGTGGCGCCACGACCGGCGCCAGGCCTGAGCCACGCCCGGGCCGCGGCCGCGCATGCTGATCTATACCCATCCTGCCTGCCTGGGCCACGCGCCCGGACCGGAACACCCGGAACGGCCGCAGCGCCTGGAGGCGGTGACCACCGCGCTGCGCGAGGCCTTTCCCCCGCTGGAATGGCGCGAGGCGCCGCTGGCCAAGCTCGGCGACCTGGCCCGGGTCCATGAGCGCGAGCTGATCGATCGCGTCCTGGCCGATCTCGACGGCCCGCAAATGCTCGACGTGGACACGGTCCTCTCGCCCGGCTCGCGCGCGGCCGCACTGCGCGCCGCCGGCGCCGGCGTCGCCGCCGTGGATGCGGTGATGCACGGTGTCACCGACACCGCCTTCTGCGCGGTACGCCCGCCCGGCCATCACGCCACCGCCGACACCGCGATGGGCTTCTGCCTGTTCAACAACGTCGCCGTGGCCGCCGCCCACGCCCGCGACGCGCATGGACTGGAGCGGATCGCCATCGTCGATTTCGACGTGCATCACGGCAACGGCACCCAGGCGATCTTCGAGCGCGAGCCGAAGGTGCAGTACCTCAGCACCCACCAGTCCGGGCTGTTCCCGCACACCGGCGGGGTCCACGACCGCGGCGTCGGCAACCTGCACAACGCATTGCTGCCACCGGGCAGCGGCGGTTTCCGCTTCCGCAACACCTGGGCCGACCAGATGCTGCCGTTGCTGGACGCGTTCAAGCCACAGCTGCTGCTGATCTCGGCAGGCTTCGACGCGCACATGCGCGACCCGCTGGCCGACCTGATGCTGGAGACCGAGGATTTCGGCTGGATCACCGCCGAACTGCGCGCAGTCGCGCAGCGGCACGCGCGCGGCCGGGTGGTGTCCCTGCTGGAAGGCGGCTACGACCTGCAGGCCCTGCGCGAGGGCAGCGTCGCCCACGTCGACGCGCTGCGCTGAGGGTCCGCGCCCGCGCAGCGGCGGCCGCGGCGCGGCACGCCCGGATCGAAACCCCGCTCCGCCAGGCCGATGAACCCCGTCCCCCGCCCCGGGGACGCCTTCATTGCCCCTATGCACGGGATGGGGCAAGCTAGCGACCGTTTTCGCCCGATACCTGACGCGCGTGCGCCGAACCCTTCGCCTGCTCCCTCTTCCGTTCAGTATCGCCCTGTGCCTGCCGGCATTGGCGGCTGAAAAGCCGCCGAACTGGGGCCTGTGCCCGACCCCGGACGTGCTACCCAAGTTCGACGACGCGCAGCAGCCGGATCCCAAGCTGGCGCAGAACCGCGAGCAGCAGCCGACCAATATCGAAGGCGACCAGCTGTCGGGCACCACCACCATCCCCAACTACACCGGCAACGTCGCGCTCAAGCGCGGCGACCAGTTCATGGGCACGGACAGCCTGCGGGTGGACACCGAGACCGGCAACTACATTGCCGAGGGTCACGTGCGCTACCAGGACTCGTCGATCCGCATGATCGCCGACCGCGCCGAGGGCAATCAGGACACCGACACCCACAAGATCACCAACATCCGCTACCAGCTGCTGGCCCGCCGCGGCAACGGCAAGGCCGACTCGGTCGACCTGCAGGGTGCGCTGGGGCAGATGCATCGCTCCACCTACACCACCTGCGACCCCTCGCAGCGGGTGTGGGAGCTGCACGCGCCGGAAATCGACGTCGACAACGACGAAGGCTTCGGCACCGCGCGCAACGCGATCCTGAAGATCTACAACTTTCCGGTGCTGTACGCGCCCTGGTTCAAGTTCCCGATCGACGATCGCCGCAGCAGCGGTTTCCTGTTCCCGGCGATCGGCATGTCCAGCCGCAACGGCTTCGACTACACCCAGCCGTACTACCTGAACCTCGCGCCGAACTACGACGCCACCCTGTATCCGCGCTTCATGGCCCGCCGCGGCCTGATGCTGGGCAGCGAATTCCGCTATCTCTACGACGGTGGCAAGGGTGAGCTGCAGGCCGCCTACCTGCCGGACGACAAGTTGCGCGACAAGGATCGCGGCCGCTTCAGTTACCAGGGCTACCACAACATCAATTCGCAGTGGCAGGCGCGCGCCTCGCTGGCCTGGGTCAGCGACGAGCGCTACACCGAAGACTTCTCCAACCGCCTGCTCGGCAATGCGGTGTCCAACATCCAGAGCACGATCGGCGTCTACGGCACCGGCGAGACCTGGACCGCGGGCGTGATGGCCGACCGCTGGCAGCTGACCGACTACACCCTGACCGAGGATGCGCTGCCGTACAACCGCCAGCCGCGCGCCTTCTTCAACTGGGACCAGTCGTTCGGCAACTATTTCGAAGCCGGGCTGTACAGCGAAGCGGTGCGCTTCGTGCACGACGATATCCATCAGAAAACCACCGACGGCACCTACGAACGCACCGGCGTGGTCACCCCGCGCCCCGGCGGCAGCCGCCTGGACCTGAAGCCCTACATCTCGATGCCGCTGGCCGGCGCCGCCTGGTTCCTCAAGCCGACCCTGGCCTGGCGCTACACCGCCTATCAGTTGGACAAGGACCTGGCGGCCACGCTCGGCGGCGACACCACGCCCTCGCGCAGCCTGCCGATCGCCACGGTCGATGCGGGCGTGTACTTCGACCGCGATACCAAGTGGGGCAACACCAACTATCTGCAGACCCTGGAACCGCGACTGTTCTACCTGTACACGCCGTACCGCGACCAGAACGACCTGCCGATCTTCGACACCCGCGAGTTCACCTTCAGCTGGGGCCAGTTGTTCCGCGATTCGCGTTACACCGGTGCCGACCGCCAGAACGACGCCAACCAGCTGACCATGGCCCTGAGCTCGCGCCTGCTGCGCCAGGACGATGGCAAGGAGAAGTTGTCGGTCAGCCTCGGCCAGATCCTGTATTTCAGCGATTCGCGGGTCAGCCTGCCCAACAGCGACACCACCATCGAGCAGGGCAAGTCGGCCTGGGTCGCCGATGCCAACTACATGATCAACGATCGCTGGAACCTGGGCGCCACCTACCAGTGGGATCCCAAGTACCGGCGCAAGGACCTGGCCAGCTTCCGCGCGCGCTACCTGATGCCCGGCGACGGCATCGTCAATATCGCCTACCGCTACCGCCGCGATCTGCTGGAACAGGCCGACGTGTCGTTCCTGTACCCGATCAATCCGACCTGGAGCGTCGTTGGCCGGCATTACTACTCGCTGATGGACAAGAAGCCGCTGGAAAGCATCCTCGGCGTGCAGTGGGACAGCTGCTGCCTGGCGGTGCGGGCGCTGGCGCGGCGCTACGTGCGCAACCGCACCGGCGCGCTGGATACCGCCTTCCAGATCGAGTTCGTGCTCAAGGGGCTGTCGTCCCTGGGCCAGGACACGGACCGCGTTCTGCGCCGTGCTATTCTCGGCTACAACCGCGACGACCTGTACTTGGTCCCGCCCAGCAACACCACGACCGATCCGGACGCTTACGATCCGAACCAGATTCCATGACCAAGACCCTTTCTGTTTTTCTCGCCGCCCTGGTGGCGATCGCCGGCGTGTCCGCTCCGGCCGCCGCGCAACAAACCCAACCGCTGGACCGCATCGCCGCGGTGGTCGACGAGGATGTCGTACTGCAGAGCGAACTGGATCGTGCCGTGCGCAACGTGAAGGCGCAGTATGCCGGCCGCGAGGCGCAGCTGCCGCCGGATAATGTGCTGCAGCGGCAGGTGCTGGAGCGTCTGGTGCTGGTCAAGCTGCAGGTCGCGCGCGCCAACAGCACCGGCATCCGCGTCGGCGACGACGAACTGAACCGCGCCATCGCCAGCATCGCCCAGCAGAACGGCACCGACGTGGACGGCCTGCGCAAGAAGCTGGCCGCCGACGGCATGTCCTACACCGACTTCCGCAACTCGGTGCGCGACGAAATCACCGTGCAGCGCCTGCGCCAGAGCTTTGCGCAGAGCCGCATCAACGTCAGCGAGGCCGAAGTCGACGCGGCGCTGGCGCAGCAAGCCACCACCGGCACCCAGTACCACCTGGCACACATCCTGGTCGGCCTGCCGGAAGGCGCCACCGCCGAGCAGATCAAGACCGCCCAGGGCAAGATCGACGGGGTCAAGAACCTGATCGACAAGGGCGAGATCGATTTCAACGCCGCGGCGGTGCGCTATTCCGACAGCCCCAACGCGCTGGAAGGCGGCGACCTGGGCTGGCGCAGCCTGGACGAGATCCCCAACGCGTTCGCGCAGCTGATCCGCGACATGAAGCCGGGCCAGGTCGCCGGCCCGCTGCGCGGCCCCAGCGGCTTCCAGCTGCTGAAGCTGGTCGAAGTGCGCGACGCCTCTGCCAATCCGGAAAAGAAGACGGTCACCGAGTACCACGCCCGCCACATCCTGATCCGGGTCAACGATGCGCAGCCCGACGCGGTCGCCAAGGCCAAGATCGAGACGCTGCGCGCCCGCATCGCCGGCGGCGCCGACTTCCAGGCCGTGGCCAAGGAAGCGTCGGAAGACACCAACAGCCGCAGCCAGGGCGGCGATCTGGGCTGGTTCCCGGCCGACGCGTTCGGCCCGGACTTCGGCCAGCACGTCGCCAGCCTTCAGGACGGCCAGATTTCGCAGCCGTTCCGCACCGAGGCCGGCTGGCACATCGTGCAGCGCGTCGGCGAGCGCCAGACCGACGTGACCAGCGATACCCAGCGCGCCCAGGTCCGCGAGACCATCGGCCGCCGCAAGCTGGAAGAGGAATACAACCGCTTCCTGCAGGAAATGCGCGGCGAAGCCTACGTCGACCTGCGCGTGGGCAACACCGACGCCGCCACTGCGCCGGCGGCCACGCCCGCGCCGGCGCCCGCCGCCAAGCCCTGATCCATGCGCCCCTCGCTCGCGCTGGTGCCGGGCGAGCCGGGCGGGATCGGCCCGGAGCTGTGCGTGCGGCTGGCGCAACAGCCGCGTCACGACTGCCAACTCCTGGCCTTCGCCGATCCCGACACCTTGCGCGCCGCAGCGGCGGCGCTGTCGCTGCCGCTGCAGCTGCTGCCCGAATCCAGCCCCGCCCTCGCCCCTGGCGACCTGCGCCTGCGCACGGTCGCCAATGCCGTGCCCAGCCGCTTTGGCGCGACCGAACCGGCCAACGCGGCTGCGGTGATCGCCGCACTGACCCAGGCGGCCGATGCCTGCCTGCGCGGGGAACTGGACGGCGTGGTGACCGGCCCGGTCCATAAAGCGGCGATCAACGCCGGCGGCATCGCCTACACCGGCACCACCGAACTGCTGGCCCAACACGCCGGCCGCGAGGTGGTGATGATGCTGGCCAACGCCATCGTGCGCGTGGCCCTGGTCACCACCCATCTGCCGCTGCGCGCCGTCGCCGATGCGCTGACGCCAGCCCTGCTGGAACGCAGCCTACGCATCACCGAGGCCGCCTTGCGCCGCGAGTTCGGCATCGCCGCGCCGACCGTCGCGGTGCTGGGGCTGAACCCGCATGCCGGCGAGGACGGCCACCTGGGCCTGGAGGAAATCCAGGTGATGCAGCCGGTGCTGGACGCCTTGCGCGCGGAGGGCATGCGCCTGCTCGGCCCGCTGCCGGCCGATACCGCGTTCCTGCCGCAGAAGCTGGCGAGCGTGGATGCGGTGCTGGCGATGTACCACGACCAGGGCCTGCCGGTGCTCAAGTACAGCGGCTTCGAGCAGGCGGTGAACCTGACCCTGGGCCTGCCCTACCCACGCGTGGCGGTCGACCACGGCACCGCACTGGAGCTGGCCGGCCGCGGCGTGGCCGATCCGTCCAGCCTGTTCGCTGCCACTGCGCTGTGCGCGCAACTGGCCGCGCGCCGCGCGCAGTTCTAGGCGCACATCCGGGCGGCGTTCGCGATCTGCCGCAACCAGGGCGCGCTCGGTGATGCCGCTCCTGCGTCGCTGCGAGCGCGCGCCGCCCCGTGCATGCCGATAAAATGCCCCCATGACTTCCTCTTCCGGCTTCGGCGCCCCGGCCAAGAAATCCCTTGGCCAGCACTTCCTCAGCGATCGCCACTACATCGACAGCATCGTCCGCGCGGTCGATCCCAAGCCGGGCGACCGGCTGGTCGAGATCGGCCCCGGCCAGGGCGCAATCACCTTCCCGCTGCTGCGCCGGCACGGCCGGCTGACCGTCATCGAATTCGACCGCGACCTGATCGCGCCACTGACCGCGGCGGCGGCCGACGTCGGCGAACTGACCATCCTCAACCGCGACGTGCTGTCGGTGGATTTCGCCGCCCTGGCCGAGAGCGCGCGCATCCGCCTGGTCGGCAACCTGCCCTACAACATCTCCTCGCCGATCCTGTTCCATGCGCTGGACCACGCCGCGGCGATCGCCGACATGCACTTCATGCTGCAGAAGGAAGTGGTCGACCGCATGGCCGCCGACCCGGGCAGCAAGGTCTACGGCCGACTCAGCGTGATGCTGCAGGCGTATTGCGAGGTGACCTCGCTGTTCGTGGTGCCGCCGGGCGCGTTCCGGCCGCCGCCGAAGGTGGATTCGGCCGTGGTGCGGCTGGTGCCGCGGCCGCCGCAGACGGTGGGCATCGCCGATCCCAAGCGCTTCGCCGACGTGGTCCGCGCCGCGTTCGGGCAGCGCCGCAAGACCCTGCGCAACGCCTTGAACGGCGTCTGCGATGCCGCGCAATTCGAGGCCGCGGGCGTGCGTCCGGACGCGCGCGCCGAGCAGCTCGAGGTCGGCGACTTCGTGCGCCTGGCCAACATCGCGCACGCCTGAGCGGACGTCCCTCGCCGCACGGCATCTGCCTGCTTGTGTGGTGAGGCCCCTGCGCGCGTGTCGCTCCGCACCTGGCATGCCGCCGGCACAGGCCTCGCTGGCCTGCGCCGCGCGCGTGCGGCGACGACATCGCCTCGACGCCGCGGCGCCGCAAGCCGCACAACACGGACCGCCCGCCAACGACGCTCCTCCACACTGCTTGCCGCAGCAACAAGCCCGCACCGGCGGTTCGCGCAGGCGGCCACCAGGGCCATTGCCGCGTGCCAGCGGCTCGGTCGTGACAACCGCTGTCGCATCTCGCCTCAAACGGCAAAACACGCTCTAAACTGTGGGGATGAACGATGACGCCCCCTATCGGATCGAGGTCGAAGTGTCGCCCCGATTCCTCGACGACCAATCGGCGCCGGAGGACGGACGCTACACGTTCGCCTACACGATCCGCATCCACAACCGCGGCCGCGTCGCCGCGCGCCTGATCGCCCGCCACTGGGAGATCACCGACGGCAACGGCCGCATCGAACGCGTCGACGGCGACGGCGTGGTCGGCGAACAGCCGCGGCTGCGCCCGGGCGAGGATTTCCGCTACACCTCCGGGCTGGTACTGGAGACCGAACACGGCACGATGCGCGGCCACTACGACATGGAAGCCGACGACGGGACCCATTTCATCGCCGCGATCGCGCCGTTCGTGCTGTCCGTCCCGCGGACCCTGCACTGATGGCGGTCTGGGCGATCGGCGACCTGCAGGGTTGCTACGACATCACCCAGCAGTTGCTGGAGAAGATCCGCTTCGATCCGGCGGTGGACCGGCTGTGGTTCTGCGGCGACCTGGTCAACCGCGGTGGGCAATCGCTGGAGACCCTGCGCCTGGTGCACTCGCTGCGCGAACACAGCGTGGTGGTGCTGGGCAACCACGATCTCTCGCTGCTGGCGATCGGCGAGCGCAGTCCGGACGAGCAGCGCAAGGTCAACCCGGACCTGCAGCGCATCGTGCTGGCCGAGGATCGCGACGAACTGCTGACCTGGCTGCGCATGCAGAAGCTGCTGCACGCCGACCGCCAGTTGGGCTGGATGATGATCCACGCCGGCCTGGCGCCGAAGTGGACCACCGCGCTGGCCGAGAAGCATGCACGCGAGGTGGAGCAGCAACTGCACGGCAACGGCTACCGCAAGCTGTTCCGCAACATGTATGGCGACCGCCCGGCCTGGTCGCCGGGCCTGACCGGCTACGACCGCTCGCGCGCGATCATCAACCTGTTCACCCGCGCCCGCTACTGCACCCCGCGCGGGCGCATCGCGATCGAGGAAAAGGGCACGCCCGGCACCCAGGCGCAGGGCCTGTATCCCTGGTTCGAGGTGCCGGGGCGGGTCGAGCGCGACCTGAAGATCGTCTGCGGACACTGGTCGACGCTGGGCCTGACCATCACCCAGGGAGTGCACGCGATCGACACCGGCGCGGTCTGGGGCGGCAAGCTCACCGCCCTGCGCCTGGACAGCGAGGACCTGCAGGTCGTGCAGGTTCCGGGCCGTCCGGTGCAGGGACCGCCACCAGCGGCGCGCAGTGGCACGCCGCGGCGGCAAATCATCAAAAAGCCAGCCGTTTAAACCGGCTGGCTTGTTGCCGCACCTTCGGCTTCGTAACGATCAACTGCAGATCGAAGCAGCCATTCGCTTGAGCTGCCCCTTTTCGCAAGTGATTGTCTCGACGGAAGTACAGACCTTATCAGCAGTGACAACAGTCCCGTTCGAGTAAGTGACTTGCACCTGCCCACCAGCGGTACAACGCATAGATTTTACTGACAAATCCATGGGACTGACCTGGGTAAACGAGCTGAAAACAAAGGCATCCATCTCCGGATAGTACCTACCTCCATTCGCAGCAGAAACTTCGAAGTCCTCGCCTTTAATGAAAGTAAAGCCTGACAAATCGATCAGGTAAGGCCAAGAACCCTTCGACTTTCTGTCTACAGAAAAAGTTGCGCCGTCTGCAGAAACATAGCTCCCAGACTTGGAAAAGAACAATGGCTCCTTAGCGCTGACGGCATTATTGGCATCGGAAACCTCACTGGCATTCAAGTTAAATGAATCCCCCTTGGAAGATGCATACACGCCGAGCGCAGCGGTAGAAAGCAACAGTGAAGCAAGAACTAGCCCGATCTTCATGAATTACTCCTTGGCATGATTTCCTTAAAAGCACGCGCCATTAACCATGGCCCGTCATTTATGAAGCAGAAAGTCAGAGCCCACAACTCCTGGCGCACCGGAAAATTAGAACAGATCGTTTTTTGAGATAAAAAGCATTATCTGTCTAAATTTCGCACCGATAATTTCACCGTCATCATCCGCCTGGCGGAATCGGGGCAGCAAGCGCCCTACGGGATCGCGTGACACCTATACGCGGCGCCGGTAATCCACGAACTCGAAGGCCAGCGCATGCCGCGCATCGGCCGGATGCGCCTGCCGCGCCAGCACCTCCCACTGCGCCGGATCGAACGCGGGGAAATGCGCATCGGCGCCGTCGACCACGGTGTCGACATGGGTCAGATACAGCACGTCGGCCAACGGCAGGGCCAGGGCGAAGATGTCGCCGCCGCCGATCACCGCCAGCTCCGTGGCGCCGGCCTCGCGCGCCGCGTCGATCGCCGCCTGCAACGACGCCACCGGCTGCATGTCCGCGAACGGCACCTGCCCCGAACGGGTCATCACCAGGTTCAAGCGCCCGGGCAGCGCGCGCCCCAGCGACTGTGCGGTCTTGCGCCCCATCAGCACCGGCTTGCCCAGGGTCAGCACCTTGAATCGCTTCAGATCGTCCGGCAAGCGCCACGGCAGATCGTTGTCGCGGCCGATCGCATTGGCCCGGTCCAGCGCCGCGATCAGGCTCAACTGCAGAGGGTGGCGCGTAAGCGGCGCCACATCCGTCCCCGTCGCGACGGCGGCGCTCGCCGATTCCCGATTCCCCATTCCCGATTCCCAGCTGCTGCTCACACCGCCACCGGCGCCTTGATCGCCGGATGCGGGTCGTAACCCTCGATGGCGATGTCGTCGTAGGTGAAAGCGAACAGATCGGTGACTGCCGGGTTCAACCGCAACCGAGGCAACGGCCGCGGCGTGCGTGCCAGCTGTTCGCGCGCCTGTTCGAAGTGGTTGGAATACAGATGCGCATCGCCCAGCGTGTGCACGAAATCGCCCACGCCCAGGCCGGTGGCCTGCGCCACCATGTGGGTCAGCAGCGCGTAGCTGGCGATGTTGAACGGCACGCCGAGGAAGATATCGCCGCTGCGCTGGTACAGCTGGCAACTGAGCTTGCCGTCGACCACGTAGAACTGGAACAGGCTGTGGCAGGGCATCAGCGCCATCTGCGGCAACTCGGCCACATTCCAGGCGCTGATCACCAGCCGCCGCGAATCCGGATTGCGCTTGATCTCGTCCACCAGCCACTGCATCTGGTCGATCTCGCGGCCGTCGGCGCCGGTCCAGCGCCGCCACTGCTTGCCGTACACCGGGCCGAGTTCGCCCTGCGCATCGGCCCACTCGTCCCAGATGCTGACCTTGTTGTCCTTGAGATAGGCGATGTTGGTCTCGCCCTTCAGGAACCACAGCAACTCATGCACGATCGAGCGCAGGTGCAGCTTCTTGGTGGTGACCAGCGGGAAGCCGTCGTTGAGGTCGAAGCGCATCTGCCAGCCGAACACGCTGCGCGTGCCGGTGCCGGTGCGGTCGGCTTTTTCGGCGCCGTGCTCCAGCACGTGCTGCAGCAGGTCCAGGTATTGCTTCACTTGCTCACCTCCGGCGGCGGCACCGGCTGCAGCACCGGCGCGCTGCGCGAGCGCCACAGCAGGAACAGGCCGAGCAGGATCAGCGGGATGCTCAACTGCTGGCCGCGGGTCAGCCAATGGAACGCCAGGTAGCCGAGTTGCGCATCCGGCACCCGCACGAATTCCACGGCGAAGCGGAACACGCCGTACAGCAGCGCGAACAGGCCGGACACCGCATAGCGCGCCCGCGGCTTCATCGAGAACGTCCACAGCACCACGAACATCACCAATCCTTCCAGCGCTGCTTCGTAGAGCTGCGACGGATGGCGGGCATAGCGATCGAGCAGGCCGGCGGCGTATTGCTGCTGCAGTTGCGCGGCACTCTTCAGGCTCTCCAGTGCCGGCGCATTGGCCACGCCGTCCTGTATCGGCGCGTGCGGGAAGATCACGCCCCAGCCGGCGTGGGTCAACTTGCCCCACAACTCGCCGCCGACGAAATTGCCGATGCGGCCGAAGCCCAGACCCAGCGGCACCAGCGGCGCGATGAAGTCGACGGTGTCGAAGAAATGCAGGCGCGCCTTGCGCGTCCACCACAGGCAGGCCGCCAGCACGCCCAGCAGGCCGCCGTGGAAGCTCATGCCGCCGTCCCACACCTTGAAGATCAGCAGCGGGTCGGCCAGGAAATCGGATAGCGCGTAGAACAGCATGTAGCCGATGCGCCCGCCCAGCACCACGCCGAGCATCGCGTAGAACAGCAGATCGGAGAAGCCGTCCTCGTTCACCCCGGGCAGGCGCCCGGCGCGGATGCGGCGGCGGCCCAGCCACCAGGCCGAGATGAAGCCGGCCAGATACATCAGCCCGTACCAATGCACCTTCACCGGCCCGAACGAGAAGGCGATGGGATCGATCTGGTGGAGATAGGTCATGCGCAAACGTCGGCCGGGGGCAAAGAGTGCCTATTCTGCCACCGACTCCGCTGCTTGCCGCGCCTGCGGACGGCGCAGCAGGGTGGCGCTTCATCTGCTGGCAGGCGCGCGCGTCTGCTACTGACTCCGCTAATTGCCGCGCCTGCGGACGGCGCAGCGGGGTGGCGCTTCATCTGCTGGCAGGCGCACGAACCTGCCACCGACCGACCCCAAGAAATATGCTCAGCCCAGCCGCCACGTGCCCCTCGTTGCTTGTGGGAGCGGCCCATGTCGCCTCCAGGCCATCAACTGCAACGAGCAGAGCCATCGTGTTCACTCCGGCGCTATCGCGTCGGGACTGAAGTC
>NZ_NMPP01000062.1:0-30646 GCF_009192885.1 Xanthomonas sp. LMG 12462
CGGGGGAGCGGCGCGGGGGCAGGGGCGGCAGGGCGTCGCGCGATTCGGTGTCGTGGTCGGCGGACAGGGCCGGTTCCCAGGGGAAGCGCGGCAGGGTGCGCACGGCGTTCTCCAGCTTGCGCGACCAGGTGTCGTGGATCTCGGCGTACAGCGGGGTGTCCGCTTCCAGGCGCATGCGCTCGGTTACCCGCAGGTCGTTGCGGCGGATCAGCGCCACATCGATCGGCATGCCCACCGACAGGTTGGAACGGATGGTCGAGTCCAGCGACACCAGGGCGGTGCGTGCGGCGTCTTCCAGTTGCATCTCCGAGCGGATGATGCGGTCCAGGATCGGCTTGCCGTACTTGGATTCGCCGATCTGCAGGTAGGGCGTCTCCGGCGAGGTGGCGATGGCGTTGCCGAGCGGATAGATCATGTACAGCCCGGGCCGTTCGCCGGCGATCTGCCCGCCCAGAATCAGCGTCGACTGCACGTTGATGCCGCTGTGCTGCGATTGCTCGGACAGCTTGACCTGGCTGGAGGCCAGCACGTCGCCGACGTATTCGGCGACCTCGAACAGGTGCCGGAAGGTGCGCAGGCTGCGCGGCGCGTCCGCATCGTCGGCGTCGCGCTGCAGCCGCGAAAGGGTCAGTTGCGTGGTCGCCAGGTTGCCGGCCGACATCAGCGCGAACACCGCCTGGCCCGGATACTCGAACACATGCAGCTTGCGGTGGACGCGGACGTCGTCCAGCGAGGCGTTGGTGCGGGTGTCAGCGGCGAAGACCAGGCCTTCGTCCACTTCGATGCCGACGCAATATGTCATGGCGATGCCGAAAACCGGGTACGTCCCGATTCTATGGGGGCGGCTCGGGCTTGGCTAGCCGTTGACGCTCGCGGTCGCGGCATGCGCGAATAGCGCATGACCACCGTGCTTCTGAGCCTGGGCAGCAACCTGCGCCCGCATCACCACCTGGCCGCGGCGATCGCGGCGCTGCGCCGGCAGTTCGGTGCGGTCGCGGTGTCGCCGACCTATCGCACCGCGGCGGTCGGCTTCGACGGGCCGGCGTTCCTGAACAACGCGGTGGCGCTGCAGACCGACTGGGAGCTGGCGCCGCTGGACGACTGGCTGCATGCGCTGGAGGACGCGCATGGGCGCGACCGCAGCGGCCCGCGCTTCAGCGACCGCACCCTGGACATCGACGTGGTGTTCTACGGCGACCGCATCGTCGAAGGCCCCGGCCACCTGCGCATCCCGCGCCCCGAGCTGCGCCACGCCTTCGTGCTCAAGCCGCTGGCGGACATCGCCGCCGACTTCGTCGACCCGGTCACCGGACAAACCCTGGGCGCGCTATGGCAGGCGCATGCGGAGCATGGGAAGGCGTTCGAGGTGGTCGAGTTGGTTGATGAAGCCGGGAATGGGGAATCGGGATTGGGGAATCGGTAGAGCCGGGTGCCGGGCCGATCGTCGCGCTGTCATGGCGCGGCCTGGCGTAGCGCTCAGCAATGGCGGGAAAGAGGGCGCGCTTGCCGATTCCCCATTCCCTATTCCCGGTTCCCAGCCTTCAAGTCAGCCCGCGCCCACCATCCACCCGCACGGTCTGCCCGGTGACGAAGCTGGCGTCGTCGAGTAGCCAGCGCACGGTGTCGGCGATTTCCTCGACCTGGCCGGTGCGTGCCAGCGGCGTGCGTGCCAGCAGGGCCTGCTGCGCGGCGGCGTCCTTGCCGGCTTCGGGCCACAGGATCGCGCCGGGGGCGATGGCGTTGACGCGGACCTGCGGCGCCAGTTCCAGCGCCAGCGAGCGGGTCAGCATCGCCAGGGCGGCCTTGGCTGCGCTGTACAGCGGATGCGCGCGCAGCGGCGTTTCCGCGTGCAGGTCGGTGAGGTTGACGATCGCGCCGCCGTGCTGGCGCAGTTGCGCGGCGGCGGCCTGCGCCAGGAACAGCGGCGCACGCGCGTTGACCGCGAACAGGTCGTCCCATTGCACCGGCGTGGCCTCGTGCAACGGCGTGGGATAGAAGTTGGAGGCGTTGTTGACCAGTGCGTCGAGGCGGCCGAAGCGCGCCACGCACTGCGCCACCAGGTCGGGTAGCTGCGCGGTGTCGCGCAGGTCGGCCTGCAGGGTCAGCGTGCTGCCGGCGCGCAGGGATTCCAGTTCCTGCGCCAGCGTCTGCAGTTCGGCCTGTGAGGTGTGCGCATGCAAGGCGACGTCATAGCCGGCTGCGTGCAGGCGTCGGGCGATGCCGGCGCCGATGCGCCGCGCGCTGCCGGTGATCAGGGCGACTTTGGTCTGGGTCATGTACGGGTTCCATGCTCGGCTATGCTGTGCATTGTCCACGCAATCGCGCAGCGCATGCCCACCGACCTTCCTTTGCCCGATGCCACCGCATTGGCCCACAGCGATCGCCTGGCCGCGCACATGCGCGCCGAGATCGCCGCCGCCGGCGGGGCCATTCCGTTCTCGCGCTTCATGGAGCTGGCGCTGTACGCGCCCGGCCTGGGCTACTACAGCGCCGGCAGCAGCAAGTTCGGCGAAGAGGGCGATTTCGTCACCGCGCCGGAACTGGGGCCGCTGTTCGCCGCCACCGTGTCCAATGCGTTGGCGCCGGTGCTGCAGCAACTGGGGCCGCAGGCACGCATGCTGGAAGTGGGCGGCGGCAGCGGCGCGTTCGCCGAGGTCATGCTCAAGCGCCTGCTGGCGCTGGATGCGCTGCCCGAGCGCTATGCGATCCTGGAACCCAGCGCCGATCTGCGCGAACGCCAGCGCGAGCGCCTGGCGCGCACGCTGATCCCGCCGGTGTTCGACCTAGTGGAGTGGCTGGACCGGCCGTTCGACGACGACTGGAACGGCGTGCTGTTCGCCAACGAGGTGATCGACGCCCTGCCGACGCCGCGCTTCGCGCTGCGCGACGGCGAAGTGTTCGAAGAGACCGTGACGCTGGATGGCGAGGGCCGCTTCCGCCGCGGCGAACAGCCGGCCGATCCGCTGCTGGCGGCCGCGGTGCGGCACATCGAGCGCTATCTGCAGGCGCCCTTCGCCGATGGCTACCGTTCCGAATTGCTGCCGCAGTTGCCGTACTGGATCCAGGCGGTGGCCGGCGGTCTGCGCAGCGGCGCGATGCTGTTCGTGGACTACGGCTATCCGCGCCGCGAGTTCTATCTGCCCGAGCGCGACGACGGCACCTTGCGCGCGTTCTACCGGCATCGCACGCATGCCGATCCGTACCGCTGGCCGGGCCTGCAGGACCTGACCGCGTCGGTGGACTTCACCGCGCTGGCCGAGGCCGGCACCGGGGCGGGCTTCGACCTGGCCGGTTACTGCAACCAGGCCAGTTTCCTGCTCGGCAACGGCCTGGACGCGCTGCTGGCCGAGGCCGAGACGCGCAGCGACGCAGCCGCGCAACTGCGCCTGCGTCAGCAGGTGAAGCAGCTGACCCTGCCCAGCGAGATGGGCGAGCGTTTCCAGGTGATGGGCTTCGAGCGCGACGTGTCGCTGGCGCCGGCGTTCCTGTCCGGCGACCTGACCTGGCGGCTGTGATGGCGGCAGTGCGCGACTTCCGCTGGCACTGGCTGTGGCTGGGGCTGTGGTGGCTGGGCATCGCGGTGCTGATCTACGTGTGCATGATGCCGCACCCGCCGCAGTTGTCCGACCTGCCCGACAGCGACAAGGCCGAGCATTTCATCGCCTACCTGCTGCTGGCCGCCGCGGCGGTGCAGGTCTATGCCGGGCCACGCGCCTGGACCTGGGCGGCGCTGGGCCTGCTGGCGCTGGGCGTGGGCATCGAATTCGCGCAGGGCGCCTGGACCACCACGCGTTCGGCCGATCCGCTGGATGCGCTGGCCGATGCGCTGGGCGTGGCGGCCGGCATGGCCACCGCGGCCACGCCGTGGCGCGATCTGCTGTGGCGGCTGGAGCGCGGCAGCCGCCGTTGAGCGATGTGACCGCGCGGTCTACGGCGTCGGCCAAGTTGTGGAATTCCCGGCCGCGCGCAAGGCGCGGCACGCGTACCGCGGCCTAGAGTGCCGGCGCCGGGCAGGTGCCCGGTCGCCGCGCGGCGACTCCGCGCGCCTGTGCAGGAGAACACGCATGCAAGCACGCTACTCCCCCCGTGCCGCGCGCGGCGCCGGCCTGTTCGCCGCGCTGTGCCTGGCCATCAGTGCCGCCGCACCCGCCAACGCTGCCTGGAACGATGTCTGCAGCGGCACCGCCACCTACACCAGTTCCGGCTATTCCGGCGGCGCGCTGCTGCTGGATCCCATCGACCCGACCGCCACGATCGCCGCGCTGAACCCGACGCAGCTCAACTATGGTGGCGTCCAGGCGGCACTGGCCGGTGCCTACCTGCAGGTGCAGGGACCGCGCGGCACGGTCACCGTGTACGTCACCGACCTGTATCCGGAAGGCGCCGACTGCGGGCTGGACCTGTCGCCCAATGCCTTCGCTGCGATCGGCGACACCAGCGCCGGGCGCATCCCGATCCGCTGGCAGGTGGTGGCCGCGCCGGTCACCGGCAACGTGGTGTACCGGATCAAGGAGGGCAGCTCGCAATACTGGGCGGCGATCCAGGTGCGCAACCACCGCTATCCGGTGGTGAAGTTCGAATACAGGAAGAACGGCGACTGGGTCAGCTTGCCGAAGACCGCGTACAACCATTTCGTCGGCGAGCAGATGGGCGCGCAACTGCTGGAGATCCGCCTGACCGACATCCGCGGCCAGGTGGTCACCGACACCCTCGGCGCGCTGCCCAGCCAGGGCGACAAGGGCGTGTACTTCGCCGACGGACACGTGCAGTTCCCGCGCTGAAGCGTGCCCGTGCATGCGCCGGCGGTCGCGCGCCGGCGCTGCGTCCACTTCCGCGCGCCTGCGCCGCGGCGATGATGCCGCAGCGCAGGTGAAGCCTCACGCTCAGAACTTGAAGTGCAGCGTCGCCATGTAGCGGCGGCCGTTGTGGTAGCGCCCGACCGGGTGGTCCTTGTCGCCCAGGTACTGCAGGTATTCCTCATCCAGCAGGTTCTGTGCGTCCAGTTGCAGCGACCACTGCGCGTTGAACGCATAGCCCACGCTCGCACCCAGGTCGGTGTAGGCGTCGACGCTGGCCGGCGCGGCGCCGGCGACGTAGCCGCCGGCCAGGTAGCTGTCGCGCCAGTTCAGGCCGATCCGCGCGTTCCACGGTCCCTTCTCGTAGTAGGGGCTGAAGGCGACGCTATTGCGCGACTGGTAGGGCAGCGGGTTGCCGCTGTTGTTCTCGCCGCTGGCATAGGTGTAGTTGGCCGACAGGCCGAAGCCGCTGTCGCCGAACGGCTGCTGGTAGGCCAGGGTGAAGCCCTTGACCTTGCCGGTGCCGGCGTTGCGCGGGCGCTGGATGCTGTAGTCGCAGTAGCCGTCGGCGGTGCAGCCGTTGCTGCCGAGCATCTGCGCCCAGGTCTGCGGCGAGGTGTCGCGGATCGCGTTGTACTGGCGCTCGATGGTGGCCGAGGTGTCGATGTAGTTGTCGATCTTCTTGTAGAAGACCGACCACGCCACCACCGCCTGCGGCGCGAAGTAGTACTCGGCCGAGAGGTTGAAGTTCCACGATTCGTAGGGCGACAGCGCGGCATTGCCGCCGCTGCCGGTGAGCGTGGTGTCGTTGAGGAAGGTGTTGTTGACCATCTGGTTGTACGGCGCCCAGGCGATCACCTTGCCGGCGCCGAAGCGGAACACCCAGTCGTTGTCGGTATCGTAGGCCAGGTTCAGCGACGGCAGCAGGAAGTGTTCGGTCTGCGTGCGGGTCTGCCACTTGCTGTCCAGATCCTGCAGGGTCGGCGTGCCGCTGTAGACGAAGCCGCTGCCTTCGGTCTTGGAGCGCACGTAGCGCAGGCCCAGGTTGCCGCGCAGGCCGGCGTTGGAGAAGTTCAGCTGCACGTAGCCGGCGTTGTTGGTCTGCTGCAGCGCCCAGGTGTTGTTGAGGTAGCTGGACGGGTCCGGATTGGCGTAGTCGACCGGGCTGTTGCGGATCCAGTCGATCACGTTGCCGCGCCCGGCCTGTACGTGCTGGCCGTGGTCGGGATAGAACCCGCGGATGTCGGTCAGGCCGATGGTGCCGATGTCGGCCAGGGTGGCCGGGGTGACGCCGCCGTACACGTTCAGCGCGAAGTCCTCGTCGTGCTTGCCCTGGCGCACGCCGACCAGCAACTGGTTGAACACGCCGTCGAACTGCAGGTCCAGATCGAGCTGGCCGTAGCGGTCCTTGCTCTGGGTGGAAAACACGCCGTTGTTGCCGATCCAGCCACCGGCCGAGCCCCAGTTGGCCGGGTTGCGCGCGGCGGTGGGATCGTCGAAGCGGATGCCGCGGTCCAGATCCCAGCGGAAGCCGCCGTTGTAGAACGGCTCGATGAAGTACTGCGCCAGGTGGTCGTTGTCGGACTTGCTCTGGCCGACCTGGCCACGCAGGGTCCAGCGTTCGCCGCGGTAGGCGCCGCGCAGGTCCAGGCCCTTGGTGGTCACCTGCGACTGGCGCACGTTGTTGTCGTAGATCACCGTGCCGCCGCCCGCATTGGCGTTGGCGCTGGAATGGCCGCTGTTGACCACGCCGTTGCGCACGTCGCCCAGCGCGTCGACCGCGGCCACGGTGCCCGGGTTCCAGGTGAGGAAGCTGTACATCGACTGGTTGTAGTTGTCGAAGTCTTCCTTGATGTACAGGCCGCTGAGGTTGAACTCCAGCGCCTCGTTGGGCTTGAGCTGCAGATTCACCACCGCGCTGTCGCGCTTGCGGTCCTGCTGGAACCAGGCGGCGTTGATCGAGTTGGGCACGTCCGCATCGGCCGGCACGCCGGCGGCGTTGGCGAAGCTGCTGGCCTTGGCGTAGCCGAACACCTCCAGGCCCTGGCGGTCCACGCGTTCCTCGTAGTGCTGCGCGGACACCGCGACGCCGAAGGTCTCCTGCGGATTCTTCCAGCTGTACAGCAGCGAGGCGTTCGGCTTGCCCTCGCTGGCCTGCTGGCTGTAGCTGTAGCCGACCGAGCCGGCGATCTCGTTGGCCTTCAGGTCCAGCGGCTGGCGTGTATGCATCAGCACGGTGCCGCCGAGGCTGCCTTCGGTCAGCCGCGCCTCGGTGGACTTGACGATCTCCGCGCGGCCCAGGATCTGCGGCGACAGCAGGGTGTAGTCGAAGCCGCGGTTGGGCTGCTCGCCGTACAGCCAGATCGCCTGCGCCACCGGGTGGCCGTCCAGGAACGACAGGTTGAGGCTGGGATCGGTGCCGTCGATGCTGACCCGCTCGCCCTGGCCGAAGCGGCGGTCGATGGTGACGCCGGGAATCTGCGCGAACGCCTCGGCGACGTTGGTGCTTGGGAACTTGCCGATGTCCTCGGCGGTGATCGCCTCGGACACGGTGACGTTGTTGCGCTTGGTGTCCAGCGACTTCTCCAGGCTGGCGCGGATGCCGACCACCTGGACCGCGTCCAGATCGGTGGCGGCGGAATCGGCCTGCTGCGCCTGCGCGGCGAAGGCGAGGACGCTGGCGGCGATGGCGGCCGACAGGACGGACGGGCGGTGACGCATGATGTCTCTCCTCATCATTCATGGATGGGCACCGTCGGCGTGGCCGACGGTGCGGGACGGAGTTGCGTGCTGCCTGGCGGCGCGGACCGATGCCGATTCCCCTGGGGCCGCGGACGCCGTGTTTGTGCCGAATTCGTTGCGAAGCGTGCAGAACCTTTACGGTCCGGTGACAACGATGTCAACGCGATGCCGCGGCGGGGTGGCCCGGTGGCGGGGCAAAACCGGGCCGTGGTGTCTGGGATTGCGCCGCGGCCTGTCGGGTCGCGTACCGGCCTTCACGTCGATGACTTGGGCCGATTTCCGGGGATTTATCGCGATCCGGGCTGTCGCAGGGGCGGTGGTTCAGACCTCTGCCAGGCATCGCCGTGATTGGTCTTGTGGCTTGTAGACAAATTCGTGTCCGCCGGTGACAACGATGCGGTTTGCGGCGCTGCACCCAAGCTTGTCGAAGGGCGGATACCCGCACATGATCCATCGGCATCGGCCATGACCGCCGTCTGGACATGGGCGCCAGCGCTGGCGGGAATCGGCCGCTCGCTGCGCGCAGGGCGCGGCCCGAGGCCAGGGGGCTTTGGCGACTCGCCGCCGCGAATTTCGGGGTGACACGCCACTGCGCTGTTGCCGTGGTCGGGCAGCGCTGTCGATCTGGGCCTGCGCCGCGTGCTGTGGCGCGACGTGCACGACCCGCCGATTGGTACTATATTGGACATAACGAATCCATGCGGACTGGAGAGCTCGCCATGACCAAGCCCAAGCCGCAGGCCGATCCACGCCTGCATGCGCTGGCCGTGGACCCGGATGCGCCGACGCCGCTGTACCTGCAACTGGCCAGCAAGCTGGTGGAGGCGATCAAGGGCGGGCAGTGGAAGCCGGGCGAGGCGTTGCCGGCCGAACGGCAGCTGTGCGAGTACCTGCAGGTGTCGCGGGTCACGCTGCGTCAGGCCGTGGATGCGCTGGTCGAACAAGGCCTGGTGTCGCGCCGGCAGGGCGCCGGCACTTTCGTCACCTCGCATATCCAGCACCAGCTCAGCGGCCTGGCCAGCTTCAGCGAAACCCTGCGCATGAAGGGCCTGGAGCCGGGCACGCGCTGGCTGGAGCGGCGCACGCGCCCGGCGCATGGCGAGGAGATCCTGCGTCTTGGCCTGTCCCCGGACACGGTCGTCGCGGCGCTGACCCGCCTGCGCAGCGCCGACGGCCGGGTGATGGCCTACGAGAAGGCGGTGCTGCCGCAGCACGTGGTGCCCGATCCGCACGCCATCGCCGATTCGCTCTACAGCTACCTGGACGAGCGCGGCACCCCGGTGGTGCGGGCGCTGCAATACTTCCGCGCCATCAACCTGCCGGCGCGGCTGGCCGGCCATCTCGGCATGAAGGAAGGCGAGGCGATCCTGCACGTGGTGCGGGTCGGCTACACCCGCGACGGCAGCGCGATCGAACTGACCGACACCTATTGCCACAACGACTACTACGACTTCGTCGCCGAACTGCGACGCTGACCGCCGATCCCCGCGCCCTCCCGGAGCACGCCGCCCATGACCACCGCACGGCCCGCCAGTCCCTACGCTTCCATCGCCATCGTCGGCCTGTTGTTCTTCATCATGGGCTTCTTTACCTGGATCAACGGGCCGTTGATCCTGTTCGCCAAGGTCGCCTTCAATGTCAGCGACACCTTCGCGTTTCTCATCCCGAGTGCGTTCTACATTTCCTACTTCTGCCTGGCATTGCCTTCTTCGCTCATCCTGAAGCTGACCGGGATGAAGAAGGGCCTGGCGCTGAGCCTGCTGATCATGGCGATCGGCGCCGCGATCTTCGGCCAGTTCACCAATGCCCGTTCCTACGTGGGCGCGGTGAGCGGCATCTTCATCATCGGCGGCGGCCTGGCCTTGCTGCAGACCGCGGTCAATCCGTACATCAGCATTCTCGGGCCGATCGACGGCGCCGCGCGCCGTATCGCGCTGATGGGCATCTGCAACAAGGTGGCGGGCGCGCTGGCCACCTATGGACTGGCGAAAGTGGTCCTGCACGGCATGGAGGATTTTTCGACGCAGATCGAACAGGTGCTGCCGGCGCAGAAGGAGCTGCTATTGCAGGAGTTCGCTGGCCGCATCCACGGCCCTTACATGGCGATCGCCGGCATCCTGGCCGTGCTTTCCGTCGCCATCCTGTTTTCGCCCTTGCCCGAGATCAGCCCCGAGACGGCGAACGCGTCGGCCTCCGACGAGCGCAGCCGCGACAGCATCTTCGCGTTTCCGCACGTGTGGCTGGGCGCGTTGTGCATCTTCGTGTACGTCGGCGCCGAGGTGATGGCCGGCGATGCGATCGGCATCTACGGCAACAGCCTCGGCCTCTCGCTCGACTACGCGAAATATTTCACCATCGGCACACTGGCCTGCATGCTGGCCGGCTACCTGCTCGGCCTGGTGCTGATCCCGAAGTACATCTCCCAGGAAAAGTACCTGTCCATTTCGGCCTCCCTCGGCATCGTGTTTTCGCTGTGCGCGATGGTGACCGGCGGCTATGTCTCGGTGGCGTTCGTGGCGGCACTCGGATTCGCCAACGCCATCATGTGGCCGGCCATCTTCCCGCTGGCCATCAAGGGGCTGGGCAAGTTCACCGAAAAGGGCGCAGCGCTGTTGATCATGGGCATCGTGGGCGGCGCCGCGGTACCGCAGCTGTTCGCCCATCTGAAGGAGTCCTTCGATTTCCAGGTGGTCTTCGCCGGCCTGATGATCGCCTGCTACCTCTACATCCTGTTCTTCGCGCTGCGCGGTCACCGCGTCGGCCAGGGCGCGCGGTGAGCTGACGCGCTTTTCTCCAACTCGGCAAACCTATCCAATGCGCAGACCCACCATCAAAGACGTCGCCGAACGGGCGCGGGTGTCGCTGAAGACCGTTTCGCGGGTCATCAACAACGAACCGTCGGTGATGCAGGCCACGCGCTCGCGCGTGCTGCACGCCATCGCCGAACTCGACTACGAGCCGGATCCGTCGGCGCGCAACCTGCGCAGCGGCACCCCGTTCGTGATCGGGCTGGTGTACGACAACCCCAACCCGTACCACATCATCGGCGTGCAGAACGGCGTGCTCGCCGCCTGCCGCGAGACCGGCTTCGGCCTGCAGATCCACCCCTGCGATTCCACCGCGCCGATGCTGGCCGAGGAACTGGCCGAGTGGACCCAGCGCTCGCGCCTGGCCGGGCTGGTGCTGACCGCGCCGATGTCCGAGCGTGCCGACCTGGTCGCGGCGCTGGCCGCGCGCGGGATCAAGACCGTGCGCATCATCGCCGCCACCGAGGATCCGCAGGACGGCCCCTGCGTCTACGTCGACGACCGCGACGCCGCCTACGAGATCACCGAACACCTGATCCAGCTCGGCCACCAGCGCATCGGCTTCCTGTGGGGCGGCACCTCGCATCGCTCCAGCGGCGAGCGCTACGCCGGCTACGAGGCGGCGCTGAAGGACTACGGCATCACCCTGGACAAGCACCTGGTGATCCCCGGCGACTACACCTTCGACGACGGCTTCCGCGGCGCCCGCCGCCTGCTGGCGCTGCGCGAGCCGCCGACCGCGATCTTCGGCTCCAACGACGAGATCGCCGCCGGCGTGCTGGCCGCGGCCAAGTCGGCGGGCATGAACGTGCCCTACGACCTGTCCATCGCCGGCTTCGAGGACAGCCCGTTCTCGCGCCAGTCGTGGCCGCCGCTGACCACCGCCAAGCAGGCCACCGAAGACATCGCCCGCCACGCCGCGCGGCTGCTGATCAGCCAGCTGCGCAGCGATGCCTACGAAGACCATCCGGCGCCGGTGCACAACCAGGGCTTCGTGCCGCAACTGGTGGTGCGCGGCTCGACCGCGCCCATGCAGCCGCATTCCCGCCGTTCCTCCTCCCCAGACCCCACGTGATCCTGCCCATGGCGCTGCCCTCCGAAACCGAAACCCTGATGTTCCGCGAAGCCGCGGAAGCCGCCGCGGTCGTCGCCGCGCAGTTCGAACGCAACCACGCCACCGTGAGCGCGCTCGCCGCGTCGTTGCGCGCCGCGCCGCCGCCGTTCGTGGTGACCTGTGCGCGCGGCAGTTCCGACCACGCCGCCACCTACGCCAAGTACCTGTTCGAGACCCAGCTCGGCGTGGTCACCGCCTCGGCCTCGCCGTCGGTGGGCTCGGTGTACGAAGCGCCGCTGCAGTTGCGCGGCGCGCTGTACCTGGTGATCTCGCAGTCGGGCAAGAGCCCGGACCTGCTGCGCAACGCGCAGGCCGCCAAGGACGCCGGCGCGCGCGTGGTGGCCCTGGTCAACGTCGAGGATTCGCCGCTGGCGCAGCTGGCCGACACGGTGATCCCGCTCGGCGCTGGCCCGGAGAAGAGCGTGGCCGCGACCAAGAGCTACCTGGCCTCGCTGGCGGCGATCCTGCAGCTCGGCGCGCACTGGAAGAACGACCCGGCGCTGCTGGGCGCACTGCAGGAATTGCCGCAGGCGCTGCGTGCGGCCTGGCAGGCCGACTGGCGCTCGCTGACCGACGGCCTGGTCGAGGCGCACAACCTGTTCGTGCTCGACCGCGGCCTGGGCCTGGCGGCGGCGCAGGAAGCGGCGCTGAAGTTCAAGGAGACCTGCGGCCTGCACGCCGAGGCCTACAGCTCGGCGGAAGTGAAGCACGGGCCGATGGCCCTGGTCGGCCCGGGTTTCCCGGTGCTGGCGTTCGACCAGCCGGACGAAGCCGGCGAGGGCACCCGGCGCCTGGCCGAGGAGTTCCGCGGCCGCGGCGCGCAGGTGTGGCTGGCCAGCGCCGGCGGCGACCTGCCGCTGGTCGCCGCGCCGCACCCGGCGTGCGCGCCGCTGCTGGCGATCCAGAGCTTCTACCGTGCGATCAACGCCCTGGCGCTGCGCCGCGGCTACAACCCGGACCTGCCGCCGCATCTGAACAAAGTGACGGAGACCGTCTGATGACCACGGTGGCGCTGCGCAACGCGCGCGTACTCGGCGAGGACGGGTTCCTCGACGGCGTCAGCGTGCTGCTGGAGGGCGGGCGCATCCTCGCCCTGCTCGACGACGCCGACCCGCGCGTGGCGGCAGCGCCGGTGCAGCACGACCTGGGCGGCGGCAGCCTGCTGCCGGGCTTCATCGACCTGCAGGTCAACGGCGGCGGCGGCGTGCTGTTCAACAACCGCACCGACGTCGAGGCGCTGCGCCGCATCGGCCAGGGCCACCGCCGCTACGGCACCACCGGCTACCTGCCGACGCTGATCAGCGACGACGTGGAGGTGATGCGCGCGGCGATCGCCGCCACCCGCCAGGCCATCGCCGAGGGGGTGCCGGGCGTGCTCGGCATCCACCTGGAAGGGCCGTACCTGGCGCCGGCGCGCAAGGGCACCCACAACGCCGACAAGTTCCGCGTGCCCGACGCCGACGAACTGGCCATGGCCACCTCGCTGGACAACGGCGTCACCCTGATCACCCTGGCACCGGAGCGCGTGCCGGCGGCCAGCATCCGCACCCTGGCCGCGGCCGGGGCGCGCGTGTTCGCCGGCCACACCGCCGCCAGCTACGAAGAGACCCGCGCCGGCCTGGACGCCGGCATCTGCGGCTTCACCCATCTGTACAACGCCATGACCCCGTTGCAGGGGCGCGATCCCGGCGTGGTCGGCGCCGCGCTCGAAGACCGCAATGCCTGGTGCGGGGTGATCGTCGACGGCGTGCACGTGCATCCGGCCAGCCTGCGCGTGGCGCTGGCGGCCAAGCCGCGCGGCACCGTGTTCCTGGTCACCGATGCGATGCCGATGGTCGGCGCCGACAGCCCCGCGTTCGACCTGTACGGCGAAACCATCACCGCCATCGACGGCGTGGTGCGCAACGCCGCCGGCGCCCTGGCCGGCTCGGCGCTGGACATGGCCAGCGCGGTGCGCAACAGCGTGCAGTGGCTGGGCGTGCCGCTGGAAGAAGCCGCGCGCATGGCCTCGCTGTACCCGGCGCAGTGCGTGGGCCTGGACCACCGCTACGGCCACATCGCGCCCGGCTACCAGGCCGACCTGGTGCTGCTGGACGATGCGTTGCAGGTCCGTCATACCTGGATCGCGGGCGCGATGGAGTAGCCGGCGGCGCTCCGGCTGCGCGCGCGGTCGGCTGGTCGGGACCGCGCGCGTGCTGCCGTGCGCGTTGTACTAGTGGTGGTCGCTGACAACGCAGGCGGTGATGCATGGAACCGAGCCGCTATCTCGACGAGCCGATGGACGCGGCCTGCCTCTTCACCGGGATCTCGGTGTCAGGCGCCGGCGAGCATGTGATTCCGCGCTGGCTGGCGCAACGCCATCAAGCTGCGGGCCGGGTGTTGCTTGGCGATGCCGGCAGCTTCGCCAGGCTCTGCGATTTCAAGGCGCCTGCCGATCCGCAGGCCAACGCCCAGTTCGGACGGCTGGAACAGCGCCTGTCGGAGGACTGGTCCGCGGTCGCGGACGATGAAGCGCATCTGTGGTTGATGAAGCTGTCGGTGGGAATGATGTTGCTGCACCGGCGATTTGCCGAAAATTCCCGGCATCCGGCCGCACCTGCCGGGTTCAACCCGCATGTCGCCGGCGTGCTCCTGAAGGCGTTTCGTGCCGGTTTCGCGGCGTGGAAGAACGGCGCCTACGTCAGGGAAGGAAGCCTCGTGCGGTTGCCATGGCAGAGCGGTCGGCTCGTGATCGCGCATCTGTTCGGGGCCAGCGAGATGGGCCTGCCCGAGGAAAATGGGCGTGCCATGTACATGTTCGCCCCCTATGGCCTGATGGCGGTCGGGCAACCTGGGGTCGGCATGTTGGTCGCCACCTTCTTCGAGCCCTCGCGAGATTTCGAGAAGCGCCTGGCGGCGGCCAGCGCCCTCCCCGCGGATGTCTCCGATCTGGCGTGTCGTGCAGCGTTGTCCCGCGCGTTCGCCACCGCGGTGCTGGGTCCGCTGATCGCGCGCTTGAGCGGCACCGCCGTCGATGACGCTGAGGTACTCGCGCTTGCCGCCAAGGGCCTGCGGGTGGAGTTCGCCGACCCGGCCGCGATCGATTCGGGATTCCGCGAGCTGCGGGCGCACGAACCTTGATGGTGGCAGCAGAACATTAGCCCGCGTGCTCTCCCGACCGCGTTGCCGACGGCCGCGCCGCGGCGATCGCCGCGATCCGTGCCTTGGCCAGCGCCTCGCCGATCTGCGGGCCGCTCAGGCCCTGCGCCGCCAGGTCGCGCGCGTTGATCGCCAGCGCCGCCGCATGCAGGCGCTGCAGCGTGCGGCCCTGCGGGTAATCGGCGTCCTCGCTGCCGAGACGGCCGCGCTTGTCGGCCTCGCACACCGTGGCCAACTGCGCGACGCGCTCGGGCTTGCGGAAGCCGTCGCAGCGCTGCAGCAGTTCGTGCACGGTGCGGTCGCGCAACTCGGCCAGGCGATGCACGTTCAGATGCTCGCGGCAGGCGATCTCGGCCAGTTGCCGATGCTCCTGCGGCACCTTCAGACGTTCGCTCAGCGCGCGCAGCGGCGCCAGGCCGCGTTGCTCGTGCATCAGGTGGCGCGGCCATTCCTCCGGCGGTGTCAGCGCCTTGCCCAGGTCGTGGGTCAGCGCGGCGAAGCCGATCAGTGCGTCGCCCGGCGCCAGCCGCGCGGCCATGTCGCTGACCAGTTCCTGGTGGCGCCCGGTGTCGATCTCGGGGTGGTACTCGGCGCGTTGCGGCACCCCGTACAGTGCGTCCAGCTCCGGCAGCACCCAGCGCAGCGCATCGGCCTCGCGCAGCGTGCGCAGGAACGCCGAGGGCTGCGCCGAGGCCAGGCTGCGCCGCAGTTCCTGCCAGACACGTTCGGGCACCAGCGTTTCCAGTTCGCCGCCGGCGGCCATCGCGCGCATCAGGTCCATGGTCTCGGCCGCGACGACGAATCCCAGCGGCGCCAGCCGCGCCATGAACCGCGCCGCGCGCAGCACCCGCAGCGGATCCTCGGCGAAGGCCGGGCCGACGTGGCGCAGCACCCGCTGCTCGAGATCGCGCGCGCCGCCATACGGATCGACCAGACGCCCGTCGGCCTCGTCGCGGGCGATGGCGTTGATGGTGAAGTCGCGCCGCTGCAGATCCTCTTCCAGCGTCACCGACGGGTCGGCCTGCACCTCGAAGCCGTGGTAACCGCGCCCGGCCTTGCGCTCGGTGCGCGCCAACGCGTATTCCTCGCCGCTGCGCGGATGCAGGAACACCGGAAAATCGCGCCCGACCTGCTTGTAGCCCAGCTCCAGCATCTGCTGCGCGCTGGCGCCGACCACCACCCAGTCGCGGTCGCCGGGCGGTTGACCGAGCAGGGCGTCGCGGACGGCGCCGCCGACGAGGTAGATGTTCATGGGGGGCTGGGAATGGGGAATAGGGAATGGGGAATGGTAAAAGCGGATTCCCTTCGCCTGATGTCGCGCTGGCGTGTTGATCCAATGTTCGGCGCGGTTGCGCGCGGTGCGCCGTTGCGATTCCCCATTCTCTATTCCCGATTCCCGGCCGCCGCATCGGCGGCCGCGCACACGAACTTCTTCCGCGGCGCATCCAGCTTGCCGAGCATGCGCTCGGTGACCGGCAGGGCGTCGCCGTTGAGGCGCCAGTCGTAGATCACGCTGAAGGCGAGGATGCGCGCCACGTACTCGCGGGTTTCCTTGTAGCTGACCGTCTCGATCCAGAAGTCGGCATCGTGGCCCGGGCGCTGGCTCTGCCAGCGTGCGGCCGGGCCGGGGCCGGCGTTGTAGGCGGCGATGGTCAGGTAGGGCAGGCCGTAGGTGTTGAGCAACTGGCGCAGGTAGGCGGTGCCGATGGCGATGTTGGTGTCCGGGTCGTACAGGCTGGCAGCGCCGCCGTAGCCGGCCAGGCCGAGGTTGCGGGCGACGCTGGCGCCGGTGGCCGGCACCACCTGCATCAGGCCCATCGCATTGGCCGGCGAGCGGGCGTTGGGGTTGAACACGCTCTCGGCGCGGATTTCGGCGGCGACCCAGGCCGGGTCGATCGCGTTCCTGCCGGCTTCGCGGCGGATGGTGTCGGCGTGGTGCAACGGGAAGCGCAGCGTGTACAGGCGCTGCTCCTCCGGGCGCTTGCCGAGCCCGAACACCGCGCGGTCGAACCAGCCGTTGTTGCTGGCCACTTCCACCGCCAGGCGTCGCTGGGTGTCGTCGAAACGGCTCAGCGCATCGTTCCACTCGGCCACGGCCCAGCCGGCGCGGTCGATCTTGAACAGCTCCAGCGCGCGGACCAGCGACGGATCGCGCGCCACCGCCGCCTGCGCCTGCGCGCTGTCGTTCGGTTCCCACGGGCACAGCGCGTACGGCTGCTTGAGCCGGTCGGCGGCCAGGAAACCGTGGAAGGTGGCGGAGCTGGCGGCCGCGCGGTACAGCCGCTGCGCCTCGCCGGCATTGCCGGTCTTCTCCGCCAGCCGCGCCTCGAAGTACTGCCAGCGCGAATCGTTGCGCTGCGCCGGCGGCATCTTGCGGATCGCGGCCAGTGCCGCCGGCCAGTCGCCGCGCGCCATCGCCTCGCGCGCGCGCCACTCGTGCAGGCGTTCGTCGTACGCGGACTCGGGCACCGCGTTGAGCCGGCGCGCCGACTCCGGCCCGTACGAGGCCACCGTCCACAGCGCGATCTGGTACAGCACCGCGCCGCGCTGCGCCTCGCTGAACTGCAGTGCCTGGACGAACTGCGGCAGTTGTCGTTCGGCAGCGTCCGGATCGGTCTTGGCCAGCTTCGCCAGCCCGTCCACCGCCACCTTGCGGCTGCGCTCGGTCTTGGGCCAGGTCAGCGCACGCGTGTGCACCGCGTCCAGGAACGCCGCGTAGTCGTTGGCCAGGGCCAGGTCGGCCGCGGGCAGGCCGCGTGCGGCGGCGCGCATCACCGCCGGCTGCTGTGCGTCGGCGGCCGCTTCCACGCGCGCCCAGCGCAGCGCATCGGTCATGCCGCCGCGCGCCTGCAGCACCGCGAACACCGGATCGCAGGCGTCGGGCAGCGACTTGCCGGCGTTGCGCCACAGCGCCTGCGCTTCGTCCACCCACTGCGCGTCGGCGCGGCCGGTGGCCTGGCGCGCATTGAGCTGGGCGCAGCGCAGGCCGAGGTTCTCGGTGGGTTTCCAGTTCGCCAGCAGCGCCGGCCAGTCCTCGCGCCGCGCCAGCGCCGGCAGCCACAGCGCACGGAAGCTCTCGGCCACCGGCTGCCCGGCATAGCGCTTGAGGAAGTCCTGCGCCTGCGCATCGGACACCTTGTCGATGTTGCGGCGCAGGTTGGCGTACTCCAGCCAGCCGTACAGCGGATGCTGCTTGAACGCTGCCGCGCGGACCGGATCGAACCGGCCCTGCTCGGCATCGTCGATCGCCGAGCGGATCGCCGGGCGCTGGGCATCCAGGGACTGGGCGAGGGCGGGAACAGGGCCGCACAACGCGGCGGCGAACAGCAGGAGAGACGTGCGCAGGATCATGCGCGGGACTATACCGAACGCGGATGAATCGCCGTTTCAACTGGCGATGGTGGCGCTGTCGTCGCTTTGGCCGGCGTGGTGGTGACGATGGGTGGCCGCGTCGTCCAGGTTGGGTGGCGAGTGTGCTGGATGCAGCGATGCCAATGTGCCGACGGGTGGAGTCGCAACACGTCGTGTCAACGCGCTGCCCCGCAGCGTTCGCAGATCGGGATCGCACGCTGGGCCGGCATCGGGGGGCCGGCATGGACGGATGAGGGTACGGGCGAAGCCTCTGATCGCCAGATCGCGCGGACGCTTCGCGTTCCGTACCCTCACCCCAACCCCTCTCCCGAGGGGAGAGGGGCTCGGCTTCTCCCTTCTCCCATTGGGAGAAGGTGCCCCGTAGGGGCGGAAGAGGGTACGGGCGAAGCCTCTGATCGCCAGATCGCGCGTACGCTTCGCGCTCCGTACCCTCACCCCAACCCCTCTCCCGAGGGGAGAGGGGCTTAGGTCTTGCGCTGCTTGACGATGTCTTGCGCATCCGGTGTCTACCAGATCGACCAGTCGTCGCGATGGCCCGCGCTTTGCCTGCCGGACGCTTGCACGGCGTTTACGATTTGTTTACAAAGAATTCCATGCCGTCGCGGTGCAGGGGGTCGCAGCGGCCGACCCACATCCTTTCTGGAGAGAGAGACGGATGAATTTCCTGCACCGCCATCCTTTGGTCTTCGCGGTATCCCTGGCCCTGCTCGGCGGCGTCCCCGCCATCGCCGGCGCCCAGCAACAGACGCCCCCGGCCGCTCCCGGTACGGCCACCACGCTGGACAGCGTGCAGGTCACCGGCACCCGCATCCGCCGCGCGGAAGTGGAGGGCCAGGTGCCGGTGCAGACCCTGAGCCGCGCCGACATCGAACGCACCGGCCTGACCTCCATCGGCGATGTGCTGCAGGAACTCACCGCCTCCGGCTCGGCCTTGAACGCCAAGTTCAACTCCTCCGGCAATTTCGGCTTCCCACCGGACGGCAGCGGCGTCGGCGCCGGTTCGGCGCAGGTGGATCTGCGCCACCTGGGCGCCAAGCGCGTGCTGGTGCTGGTCGACGGCATGCGCTGGGTCAACGAGTCCTCGGCCTCGGGCGTGGGCGCGGCCACCGATCTCAACACCATCCCGCTGGCCATCGTCGAACGCGTCGAGGTGCTGGAGGACGGCGCGTCCTCGCTGTACGGATCCGATGCCATCGCCGGCGTGGTCAACATCATCACCCGGCGCAATTTCGAAGGCGGCCAGGTCACCCTGAACTACGGCGAGTACGACAAGGGCGACGGCGCCAGCAAGGGCGTGGACCTCGCCTGGGGCCACAGCACCGAACGCACCAGCCTGTTCCTCGGCGCCAGCTATACCAAGCAGGATCCGATCTACGCGCGCGACCGCGCACAGTCGCTGTATCCGATTCCCGGCACCGGCCTGAGCTTCGGCAGCTCGGCCACCCCGGACGGGCGTTTCATCTTCGTCGACCCCAACACCGGCGCCGAGCAGAACCTGACGCCCAACAGCGGTGCGCGCACGCCGCGTTACGACGGCACCGGCGGCTGCACCCGCAGCGACGACTACCACTGCTTCACCACCGCCGACCGCTACAACTTCGCCGCGTCCAACCTGCTGTTGACCCCGTCCGAGCGCAAGGGCGTGTTCGGCCAGTTCCGCTTCTTCTTCAACGACGACGTGCAGTGGTACCTGAAGCTGCTCGGCAACCGCCGCGAGTCGACCAACCAGGCCGCGCCGGAACCGATCTTTCTCGGCCCCGACGCCGGTACCGGCAATCCGCTGGCCGACAACATCGTCATCTCCGCCGCCAACCCGTACAACCCGTTCGGCTTCGCGCTGGATTCGGGCAGCAACCTGATCATGATCGGGCGCCGCCCGGTGGAAGGCGGCGCGCGCGTGTTCGAGCAGCGCGTGGACACCCAGTACGTCGGCACCGGCTTCATCGGCAGCTTCGAGGGCGCCGACCGTACCTGGTTCTGGGACGTCAACGGCGCCTACAGCAAGAACAAGGCCGAGCAGACCAACTACGGCAGCTACAACATCTACAACATCAACCTGGCGCTGGGCGATCCGGCGGCGTGCGCGGCGGTGGCCGGCTGCGTGCCGCTGAACATCTTCGGCGGCGCCGGCAGCATCACCCCGGACATGCTGCGCTGGATCCAGCCGGTGGTGCACGATCGCAGCCAGAACGAACTGACCCAGTTCACCGCCAACCTCAGCAGCGACCTGTTCCGGCTGCCGGCCGGCGCGGTGTCCTTCGCCACCGGCGTGGAATACCGCAAGTACGAGGGCTTCTACCGCCCCGATCCGCTGACCGTGATCGGCCACTACAACGGCGTGCCGTCGCTGCCGACCCAGGGCAGCTACGACGTCAAGGAGGCCTACCTCGAACTGAGCGTGCCGATCTTCGCCGACTCGCCGCTGGGCGACAAACTGGACCTGAGCCTGGCCGGGCGCTACTCCGACTACTCCACCTTCGGCGGCAAGTTCACCCCGAAGTACGGCCTGCGCTGGCAGGTGGCGCCGGACTTCGTGCTGCGCGCCAGCTATGCCGAAGGCTTCCGCGCGCCCAGCATCGGCGAACTGTACGGCTCGGCCGCGCGCGCCGACCTGACCCTGTCCGACCCGTGCTCGATCGGCCTGGGCGGCACCGCGCCGCGCGGCAGTGCCAGCAACTGCGCCACGCTCGGCGTGCCCGTCGGCTACCAGCAGGCCAACTCGCAGATCTCGGTGACCACCGGCGGCAACCGCGCGCTGGAGCCGGAGAAGGCGCGCAGCTTCAGCGCCGGCTTCGTCTGGAGCCCGTGGTTCGCCAGCAACGTGCCGTGGTCGGACCGCTTCGACGTGGAGGTGACCTTCTACCGCCACGACATCGACGGCGCGATCCAGGCGATCAACGCGCAGACCCAGCTCGACCTGTGCGTGGACACGCTGTCGCCGACCTATTGCAACGGCATCACCCGCGCCTCCACCGGCGGCATCAACGGCTTCAACAACCGGCTGACCAACCTCGGCTCGATCAAGACCGACGGCTGGGACGTGGACCTGTTCTGGAACTCGCCGGAGACCGCCGCCGGCCGCTTCAAGATCGGCTGGCAGAACACCTTCGTCACCCGCTACGTCGCCACCGGCGCGGCCGGCCAGGTGCAGCCGCAGCGCCCGGGCGTGGAGGTGGTGGACAGCTCGATTCCCGAGTGGACCAGCAACCTGAGCCTGGACTGGTCGCGCGGGCGCTGGAACGCGTCGTGGACGCTGCGGCACATCTCCGAGCTGACCGAGCAATGCGGCGACGCGGTCGCGTTCCCGGTGTGCAGCAATCCTGTCGCCGGCACCAACACGCTGGACGCGATCACCTACCACGACCTGCAGGTGGGCTACCGCTTCGACTGGCTCAAGGGCCTGACCCTCAGCGGCGGCGTCAACAACGTCTTCGACAAGGATCCGCCGATCTGCCTGTCGTGTTCGCTCAACGGCTACGACGCCTCCACCTACGGCATTCCCGGTGGGCGTTACCTGTATGTGCGGGCGGATCTGAAGTTCTAGCGGTGTGACGGACGTTGCGGCGCGTATCCCGCGCCGCGCGTTTCGCATGCCGATGTCGTCCGTCGCCTGGGCGCCTCACACCTCTTGCAGCGTCCGAAACGCGTACATGTCCTGAAGGGTGCAGAAGTGGAAGCGCGGCACGGTGATCGGTCCGGTCGCGGCGAGCCGCGCCAGCCAGTCGTGTACCGTCTTCCGATAGGCGGCATGTTCGACCTCATCGAGCGTGTCGCACAGATAGGCCAACGAGATGTGGAACCGGTAGTCGACGTAGTCCGGGCGCTGCAGGCGAATGAGTGCCATCAGGCCGCGGCGGGCGGCGTCCAGCCGCAGCGCGGTCGCTGCGTCCGCGGGCCGCAACGGGATCAGCAGATTGTCGTTGCGGCCGGTCTTCGCTGCCGCAGGATCGATCAGGAACCGGCACGCGCCCAGTGGCGCGACATCGCGCTGCTGCAGCCGTGCCAGGAACGTCGCATGGATGTCGCTCAGCGGTACGTCGCGCGCCATGTCGCTGGGCCATGGCCCACCAGCGCGGTCGATCTCGTTGACGCCACCCAGCAATGTCACGTGATAGCTGCTCGGTGGCAGCAAGGCGAACTTGTCGGCGAAGCGGTGCTCGGAGAATTCGCGATAGATGTCCAGCACGCGGTCGAAGCTCTGGTAGCCATCGCCCTGCTGTTGCAGATGGCCCAGGAACGTATTGCCGGGGAACGGCAGCGGGCGCCGTGAGCGGAGGAACTTGCGTCCCACATCCGGCGGCTGTGGCGAGATGGTCTGCGCCGGCAGTGCCGAAGCCACGACCGTCGCGCCGGCCGCGGCCAGCAACTGGCGACGGCTGATGCTGGTATCGAAAAACGATGACATGCGGTTTGCCTCAGAGTTTGACATTGAGGCCGACCATCACGGTCGGCGCCATCTTCCAGGCCGATTGCACGTATTCCTGCTGGCGGCCGATGCGGTACTCGTAGCCCTGTCCGGTCAGGTTCAGCACGTCCAGGCTCAGCGCGACGGAGGGCGATACCTGCCAGCCCAGCTTCAGGTCGACGCGGTCCAACGCCTGCTGGTAGCGGTTGCGATAGAACTCCAACTGGTTGGTGTAGTTGGGGTAACGGTCGTCCCACAACACACCGGTATGGTTCCAGGCCAGCGAGGCGCTCAGCGGACCCCGCGCATAGTTGAGCGCCAGATTCCACAGCTGCTTGGGCTGCTGCGGCAGCACCGACAGCGTCGTACGGCTGCCGTCGCCCAGCACCACCGGGTAGTCCACGTCCAGCAGCGTGACATTGGTGCTCACCGACAGGCCGTTCAGCGCGGGCAGCCAGGGCCCGAGTTCCTTGATCGCGCTCAGTTCGAGGCCGCGTAGCCGCACGGGCCGGTCCACGTTGCGGGGCTGCGTGACCAGCACCTGCTGGCCGTCGAGGGACTGCAACTGGCCGTAGCGGAAGATTTCATCGTGGATGGTCTTGTGGAACAGCGCGATCGACAGCAGGCTGCCGCCATCGTCGAAGGTCCAGTCGTGGCCGAGATCCAGATTCAGTGCGCGACGCGGTTGCAGGTCCGGGTTGCCCTGGTTGAGCGTGGGCGGCGTGCTGCTGAGTGTCAGCACGCCGCCGTTCAGCGCCATCTGGTCCAGGCGCGGGCGCCCGATCGAGCGCGAGACGCCGAAGCGCAGGGTGCCGTTGGCGCTGGTCTGCCACTGGCCGGCGAGCGACGGCAACCAGTTGCGATAGCGGCGCACGGCACTGACCGGGCTCCATGTCGATCCGCTCAGTTGCAGTCCGTCGCTGCCGAAACGGGTCTGTTCCAAGCGCACGCCGCCGGCCAGGCGCCAGCGCTCGCCCCGCCATTGCGCCTGGACGAAGCCGGCGCGCACCTGTTCGTCCACGGCGTAGCTGCCGCTGTTCTGCGCGGCGGTGTCCACCACGCCACGTGCCTGGTCGGCGACGGCATCCCAGCGTGCGTCGGCAAGTGCCGGATCGATGGTCAGCATCGGCGTATTGCAGCCCAGCCCGCAGGTCGAATCGCCCAGCACGTCCGCCAGGGTGTAGGGCAGCCCGCTCCAGGTGGTGCGCTGGAAGGACGTGCGCATGTGCGTACGCACCTGTCGCAGGCCCCATGCCACGCCCAATCCACGACTGTCCTCGTCCATGTTGCGGCGCAATTCCAATTGCAGATCGCTGACCCGCTCGGCGTAGCGGGTGCGTTCCTGTTGGTGATAGAGGTTGGCGTAGCGCGTCGGGTCGTCGGCCAGCGCCGGGTTGAGTGCAGTGAACGCAGGCAGGCTGTCGCTCCAGTCGAACGCGTAGCCCAAGCGGTTCTGTTGGAAACGGTCCCAGGTCTGCGGGTTATCCACCGTGGCGCGCGAGGTGCTGGCGCGCAGTGCGCCGCGCCACTGCGCCGGCAGTTCGGCCAGCAGTTCGCCGTTGAGCCCGGTCAGTCCGCGTTTCCAGCGCAATTGGCCCAGTTCGACAAGCTGATTGAGATTGTCCAGGGTTCCGCTGTCGGCGCCGGTGCGAACCAGGCGCGCGCTGTTCTGCACCTGCGCGACCTCGGCGTCGCGGTCGGAGGTCTCGCGCTGACGGAAGCGATAGCCGGCGAGATGGCCACTGAGCGGGCCATCCGGTTGCCAATCCAGGCGCATGGTCAGTCCACGGCGCTCGCGGGTGTTGTCGTAGTTGTACCAACGCCGCTCGCTGGGCACCGCGTTGCCGACGCCGCCATAGGCCAAGGCGGAGCGCGTACCGTCGGCGTTGTACCAGTTCAGGCCGCTTCCGTTTTCCTCCTGCGGTACCGAGATCACGCGGCGCCAGACGCTGGCCGCGCCCAGGAACGCGAATTCGTCGTTGCCACCGAAGCGTTTGCTCCACTTCAGTTCGCTTTCGCCGGCCGGCGTGCGCCCGCCGTAGCGCTGTCCCATGAGGTTGACGCCCCCCTTGGCCGCGGCGGTGAGCAATCCATCGGGCCGCTCGAAGCCGCTTTCGGTGACCAGATCGGTGACGCCGCCGATCGCGCCGCCGTCGTTTTCCGGCAACAGCGATTTCACCACGTCGATGCGATCGACGAAATTGGCCGGCAGCACGTCCATCAGCGCCTGGCGGCTGCCGATATCGTTGCTGGCGAACGCGAAGCCGTCGATCAACATGCTGTTGTAGTTGCCGTTGAGGCCGCGCACGGTCACATAGCGCGGTTCGCCCTGGTACTCCACCGTGCTCACGCCGGCGACCCGGCGTAGCGCGTCGCCGACGTTGAAGTCCGGCAACTGCCCGATGCTGTCGGCGGCGATCGAATCCACGATGGTGGAAGCCCCCTGCTTGGTGGCGATGGCGCGCGTGTTCTGCGATTGGAACGAAGTGCGGACCTGCACTGCATCCATGGTCTTCGCATCCTCGTCGGCCTGCAGCGCATCGGCATACGCCGGCGATGCCAACGGCAGGACGCCGGCCAGCGCCAGGCGAAGTGCCAGCGACAGAACGGACGGAGAGGAGGCGTCCGGCGAGCGGAAGACGCAAAGGGGATGAGGCGGCAGCAGACGCATGGCACGATCCAGTCTTGGGCGGCCCCAGAGTGGTGGCCGAAGATGCATTAAATTAAGTTGGTTAATTAAAAGAAATATGACAACGCCCCCGCTGTCGCTTCGCGTGTCCGGCTTCTTCGCCAACGCCGCTGTCCGTCCGCAGTACCGCCGCCGCAGCGACGGCAACGTCGCTGGGACCAGCGAGCGCATGCTGCTGGACTTGGTCCGCCGCGCGGGACAGGTCGAGCGTGCCGATCTGCCCCGCGCCATTGGACTCAGCGTGCCGGGGACAAAGGGCATCCTCGATCCGTTGGTCGCGCATGGCCTGCTGCAACTGGGGCCATCGCCGCGTCGCGGGCGCGGCCAGCCGAGTCGCCTGGTGCGTTTGGTGCCGGATTACGCGTACAGCGTCGGCGTCTCGTTGACGGTCGATGGCATCGCGGTGCTGTTGATCGACTTCGCCGGGCAGATCCGTGGGATGCGTCAGTTCACTGCATTCCCGCTCACGTTGGCTGACGTGCGTCGGCAGTTGCCGGCGATGGTGGAGGAACTGCTACAGGCTGCTGCTGTGGACCGACAACAGCTCTTCGGCGTTGGTCTGAGCATGACCGGACCGCGCATCGGCGAGGGCGCGCGCGTCAACCCGCCGCTGTCGCTGGCATCGGACTGGGTAGAGGTCGAACTGGACCGATTCGTCGCCGATTGTCTGCAGTTGCCGGTCTGGATGGACAACGACGCCCATTGCGCGGCTCTGGCAGAGGCGGTGTATGGGATCGGCCGTCGAACGCCGGACCTGGTCTATCTGTACATCGGCGACGGATTCGCCGCGGGCGTGATCGCCGACGGCGGCGTGTGCCGCGGCGCGCACGGCAATGCTGGCGAACTGGGCCGTATTTCGGCCATCACCGGCATGGCACGGCCGACGCTGGAGAACCTGCGCGAGGCGCTGGTCGCCGACGGTCACGCGCTGCCGGACCTGCATGCGATGCTGCAGCAGTACGACCCGGCGTGGCCGCAGATCGACGCTTGGCTGGATGCCGTGCAATCGACGGTGACGCTGGCGGTGGCGGCGACCATTGCGCTGATCGATCCGCCGGTGATCGTGTTCGGTGCGCGCCTGCCTGCCGATCTTGCGCGAAGGCTGATCGCCCGCATTGCGTTCGAGTCGGCCCCGCGGCGTGGCATCGCCTCGCCGTATCCCACACTGCTGGTCGGCGAAGTCCAAGCGCATGCCACGGTACTGGGCGCGGCGATGCTGCCGTTCAAGGAGACGCTGTTCTAGTGCGTTTCATCCATCCCCGCGCAACCGTGACCCTTCGGGTTGGGCCTGCCGCTGCTGACGGTTTCGCGCCGCGGAGCGGACTGTGGCGCGATGGCGCCTCAGCGCAACACGTGCTGCGGCACGTCGATCTCGGTGGCCACCGCCAGGTGGTCGGAGAAGGCGGCGGGCACTGCGCGCTGTTCGTTGCAGCGCAGGCCGTCGCTGACCAGGATGTGGTCGATGGCGCGCTGCGGGCGCCAGCTCGGGAAGGTCGGCACCACGCAGCCCGGCGGTTGCAGCCGGGTGCGTTTGTAGAGCAACTGCATTTCCGGGCGGTCGGCGACGCAGTTGAAGTCGCCCATCAGCACCACGTTGGGATGATCGGACAGCAACTCGGCGATGAAGGCCAACTGCGCCGCACGCGAGTTGGCGCCCAGCGACAGGTGCGCCACCGCCACCGCCAGGCCTTCGGCGCCGTTGCCGAACTTGGCCAGCAGCACGCCGCGCCCGCCGAGCCGGCCGGGCAGGGCGTGGTCCTGCACTTCCACCGGCTCCAGCCGGCTGAGCAGACCGTTGGCGCTGGACGCCACGCCGCCCACGCGCCGGTTCGGCTGGTGGCTCCAGTAGTTGAAGCCGGCGCGCTCGGCCAGGTAGTGGGTCTGGTTGGTGAAACCCGAGCGCAGGCTGCCGGGGTCGGCCTCCTGCAGGCCGACGATGTCGTGGTCGCTGGCCAACTGCGCGATCGCGTCCAGGCTGCTGCGCTTGCGCCCGGCCGGCAGCGCATGCGACCAGCTGCGGGTCACGTAGTCGCTGTAGCGGCGCGTGCTGGAACCGGCCTGGATGTTGGCGGTCAGCACGCGCAGGGTGCGGGTGGCGGGAGCGGTCACGTCGGTGCGGCCCGGGGCGGACGGCTTACTTGGCCATCGCCGCGCGCTCGCGCGCGATCAGGTGATCGGCCACGCGCAGCATGTCGTCGTAGCTCTTGCCCTTGACCAGGTACTTGCCGTTGATGATCAGCGACGGCGTGCCGGTGATGCCGCTGCGGGTGGCGAACTGCTTGGCGCGGTTGGTCTTGGTGGCCACCGCGAAGCTGCCCATGGTGTCGGCGAACTGCTTCGGGTCCACGCCGTACTTGGCGTAGAAGTTGGCGATGTCCTGCACCGAGTCGCGGCCACGCTCGCCCTTCAGGGTCTCGTCGACGTGGATCGCCTTGTACAGCGCCTCGTGGGTCTTCTCCTGCACGCCCAGCGCCTCGGCGGCGTAGAACGCGCGGGCGTAGTCGTCCCAGGTACCGCCGAACATCGCCGGCACATAGACGAAGCGCACGTCCGACGGCAGGCCGGCCTTCCACGGGCCGATCAGCGGCTGGAAGCGCGCGCAGGCCGGGCAGACATAGCCGAAGATCTCGGCCACCTCGATCTTGCCGTTGGTCGGCTGGAAGGGCTGGCCGCCGGCGATGTCGATGTAGTCGGTGCCGGCGACCGGCTCCGGACCGTTCGGGGTCTTGGCGGCGACCGGCTTGGCGGCGGCGTTGTCGCCTTCCGTGGCGGCAGGCTGTGCAGCGGCATCGGCGTTGGTGGCCGCGGGCGCGGCCGGCGTCTCGGCGGGCGCAGCGGCGGCATCGTTGCCGGCGGCGGGCGCGGCAGCCGGGGCGGCAGCGGTGCCGGAGGCAGGGGCGACGGCGTCGGCAGTGCCGTCCTGGGCCTTGCATGCCACCAGGATCGGCAGCAGGGCCATCAGGGTCAGGGCGAAGCGGGTCTTCATCGGCGACATCTCCAGCAGGATGGGGGACAAATGCCGGACGCGCCGCAAGCGCGGTCCGGCCACCCCGTCATGATGCCATGGCGCGGATGAAGCGCCGTACGCCGATTACTTGCCTGCGCGCTCGCGGGCGATCAACGCGTCGGCGATACGCAGCATGTCCTCGAAGTTCTTGCCCTTGACCAGGTACTTGCCGTTGACGATCAGCGCCGGGGTGCCGGAGATGTCGGCGCGCACGGCGAAATCGCGCGCGGCCTTCACCTGCGCGGCGACCTGCGGGCTCTGGTAGGCGGCGATGAAGGCCTGCGGCTTGACCCCGAAGCCGGCGTAGAACGTGGCCAGTTCCTCCGGCGCCACGTTCTGCACCGGTACGCTGCGCTTGTCATGGATGGCCTCGAACATGGCGCGGTGGCTGCGGCTCTGCACGCCCAACTGCTGCGCGGCATAGAAGGCGCTGGCGAAGTTGTCCCAGTAGCCGCCGAATGCCGCCGGCACCAGGGTCAGGCGCACGTCCTTGGCCTGCTTGCCGGCCCACTCTTCCAGCAGCGGCTCGAAGTGCGCGCAATGCGGGCAGGTATAGCCGAACACTTCCACCACCTCGATCTTGCCGGCCAGCGGCGCGAACGGCTTGGGATTGGCGATCAGCGTGTAGTCCTCCCCTTCCACCGCGGTGGCGGACTTGGGTTGCGCGCAGGCGCTCAACGGCAGCAGGGCGAGCAGGCACAACAGCAGGCGGGGCAGACGGTTCATGCGATCTCCAATGGCAAAAAACGAACGCCGGTCGTCGGGACCGGCGCGAAGGGGAAACGGGCCGGCGCCGCCGCGGCGGCGCGCGGTCAGGATTGTTGCGCGGGCGCCGGCTGCTGTGGTGTCGCCGCGGCCGGTGCCGCCTGCGCGGCGGCCGCGTCGTCGGCGCGGTCGTGCAGGCCCTGCAGGTAGCTGCCCAGCGCCTTGATCTCCTGGTCGGTCAGCGGCTTGGCCACCTGCGCCATGATCTTGAACATCGTCGGATCGCGCTCCTGGGTGGTGCCGGCCTGGTATTCCTGCAGGCGCCGCGCTACGTAATCGGCGTGCTGGCCACCCAGATGCGGATAGGCCGGACCCGGATTGCCGGCGCCGGCCGGGCCGTGGCAGGCCATGCATGCGGGAATGCCGCGGGTCGCGTCGCCGCCGCGATACAGCTGCTGGCCGACCTCGTAGAACTTCATGCCCGCGTAGGGACCGTCGGCGATCACCGCGTCGTCGGCGATGCCGGCGCCGGCCTTCTGCGTGGCGAAGTAGGCGCCGATGTCGCGCATGTCCTGCGCGCTCAGCGGCTGCACGAACGGCACCATCGCCGCGACCGCGCCGCTGGTGCGCTCGCCGTGGGCGATCAGCGCCATCTGCCGCGCGCTGTAGCGCTCTACCTGGCCGGCGATGCGCGGATACATGGCGATCGCGGGGTTGCCGTCCGCGCCATGGCAGGCGGCGCAGGCCGCGGCCTTGGCCTGGCCGGCCTTGGGGTCGCCCCAGGCGGCCTTGCCGATGTCGCCCTCCAGTGGCGTGGTGCGCACCGGCGCGTGGTCGGGAATGGGAACCACCGAGGTCTGCGCGAACGCGACCGCGGCGGCGACGGAAACCGCTAGACCGGCAAAGGCAAGAACGCGAGCGTGGCGCATTGCTGAAGCTCCGTATGACCCGACCCCGCGGCTGCCGGACGGCGACCGCACTCGCGCGATTATCGGCATGCCGCGGCCCGGCGGTCAACGAAGCCCGCCCGGGGCCCTGGACGTGCGATCCTAGAGGGATGTCGCTGATCCTCGAACGTGCCCACTATCTGTTGTCCGCCCACAATGCCCGCCAGTTGCCGGACGACGGTGGCTGGGAGGTGGCCTTCGCCGGCCGCTCCAACGCCGGCAAGTCCAGCGCGCTGAACGCGCTGACCCGACAGAACGCCCTGGCCCGCGTGTCCAAGACGCCTGGCCGCACGCAGCAACTGGTGTTCTTCCAGGTCCAGCCCGAGCGCTACCTGGTGGACCTGCCCGGCTACGGCTACGCCAAGGTGCCGCAGGAACTGCAGGCGCACTGGCAGAAGTTCATCGACACCTATTTCCGCACGCGCGAGGCCCTGCGCGGGCTGGTGGTGGTGATGGACATCCGTCATCCGCTGAAGGACTACGACCGGCAGATGCTGGGCTACGCCGCCCAGCGCGGGCTGCCCGCACACGCGCTGCTGACCAAGGCCGACAAGCTCGGCCGCGGCCAGCAGGGGCAGGTGCTGCAGCAGGTACGCAAGGAGCTGGCCAGCGCGTTCGGCGATACCGTCAGCGTGCAGGCCTTCTCCGGCGAGAGCCGCCAGGGCGTGGACGAGTTGCGTGGCATCGTCGGTGGCTGGCTGGGGTTGGACACGGAGCCGACTGCCGCGGAGTGAGCGCGGCGGCGCTGGCGCCCAAGCTCCGCGAGACGCTTCGCGCCGGACCCTCACCCCAACCCCTCTCCCGATGGGAGAGGGGGCTAGCCGTTCCCTTCTCCCATTGGGAGAAGGTGCCCCGAAGGGGCGGATGAGGGTACGGGCGGAGCCTCGTGCGGCCGAACTCCGCAAGACGCTTCGCGCCGGACCC
>NZ_NMPP01000063.1:0-761 GCF_009192885.1 Xanthomonas sp. LMG 12462
AAAGTGGCCGGTCTCGACGGCGGCGTTGCCCATCAGGTTGGCCAGTTCCGTCGGCGAGGTGATGCCGGAATCGACCGCAGTCTTGAGCAGCAGTGCCGAGCTTTCGTTGAAACGGGGCATGGTTCTCTCCTTGGAATCAATTACTGGACGACGGCGCGGTGCTTGTCCATGGCGTCCTGCAGTTTTTCTGGATCGATCTGCGAGATCGGGGTCCATGCGAAGTCCGCCGGATAGCTGGCGGTTCCGCGGAAGACGTCCATCGCGCCGCTCTGCGGATTCTCTGCCGGTGCCGTGCTGCTCGCTTCCGCCAGATACCAGGCTTTCTTGGCCGGGTCGTACTTCAACGTGTAGGTGACATTGCTGCGCGTCTGCTGGTTGACGTAGACGATTTCCTGCGGCTTCAGGCTCAGGTTGTCGTCCAGGCGCTTCGCGTTGCGCGCCACATCGTTGTAGAGGCAGTCGACCGCTTGCGGGCTACGGTCGGCCACGTTCCATGCCGCATTCGCCTGTTGCAGGACCAGCAGCTCGCAGGTATTGCCTGATGCATCGGCATTGGCGTGGCGGACGATGGCGACGGCATCGGTCCCGCCGTTGCCAGTCAGGTCGTGCTGTTTGAAGGCGAGGATCTGGTCTCCCGGCTTTAGCAAGGGTTGCAGGGATGCCTCCTCTGAAAGCGACGCCGCCGGCGAAGCGGGCGCCTTGGCGGTCGCTGCAGCAGGGGAGGGCGAGTCCGTGCCGCCGTTGGCGGCGTGGTCGGCCGG
>NZ_NMPP01000064.1:0-624 GCF_009192885.1 Xanthomonas sp. LMG 12462
AAGGAGGAAAGGCAGACAACGTGGCAGTGATGGCATCGGGCGGTCTCTGGCTGCATGCAACGGACGCGTTGCGATCGGGTTCAAGGCAGCAGGGAGGCCGACGAGGCGGTCTTGGATTCGCGTCGTCCTGACACGGAGGCAACTCCCGCTCCCTGGATGCAACCGCGGGCGCACCCTTGGTTGCGCTGAGGCTTATAGCAACGCATAGCTTAAGAATTTGTTGTGTCTTGGACGGTTCGCGCGGTCGCTGCTTCCGTTCCCCCCGCATAATGGGCGCCAGTTCCCGTGTGCCCGGTATGGGCCGTCGTTCGATCGCAAGAGGCTCATGATGCTCAAGGGTGTGCTGCTCGGTTTCGCCTGTTACGCCGCCTATTCGATCAGCGACGCCTTCGTGAAGGGGCTGGAGGGGTCGCTGCCGGCCTACGAGGTGGTGTTCTTCGGGGCGCTGCTGATGCTCGCCGCGCTGCCGTTCCTGAAGAAGCCGGGCGATCGCTGGCGCGAGGTGGTGGTGGCGCAACGGCCGAGCATCTGGCTACTGCGCGCGTTCACCGGCGCAGCCGGCAATCTGTCCGCGGTCACCGCCTTCACCCTGTTGCCGATGGCCGAGGCGTTCGCGCTGATCTT
>NZ_NMPP01000065.1:0-51876 GCF_009192885.1 Xanthomonas sp. LMG 12462
GTGTTCGAGTCCACCCATAGCCACCATGGTGTGTACGCTCAAGGCGTGTGATACTTGCAGTCCACATTGCCCCGTCGCCAAGCGGTAAGGCACCTGACTCTGACTCAGGCATTCGGTGGTTCGAATCCATCCGGGGCAGCCAAACACACAAAAAAGGCCGATCGAAAGATCGGCCTTTTTTGTGTGTTTGGCTGCGGGTTCGCGCAGGCGCAAAGCGCCTGCGCCCCGCGCCTTGCTGCGCAAGGCGCGGGCCCCAGCCCTTCCGCCTCCACATCCCCGCGCCTGTCGGCGCGCCCCCTTGGACTCCAAGGGGGCTACTCCACCAGATGGGATGCGAGTCGCCGGCAACGGGTGTGGCCCGGATGAATTGCCATCGGCCAGCAAGACGCGCGATCCGGAAGCCTGGATAGCAAAAGCCAGTAGCGAATCCGGACCTCCGACTAGGCCGGCGATCACCCGCGCACCGCACGCAGATCCAGCGAGGCTGATCCGCGACAACTGCTGGTGCATCGGCCGACGCACCCACCAAACCCAAACGACAAAAGCCCGGCCGAAGCCGGGCTTTTGCTTGGTCCCCAGCAGGCTCCCGAGGGAGCCCACGCCAGGCGCGATGGATCAGCGCTTGGAGAACTGGGTGGCGCGACGGGCCTTGTGCAGACCGACCTTCTTACGCTCGACTTCGCGTGCGTCGCGGGTCATGAAGCCGGCCTTGCGCAGCTCGGTCTTCAGGGTTTCGTCGTACTCGACCAGCGCGCGGGCGATGCCCAGACGGATCGCACCGGCCTGGCCGGTGGTGCCGCCGCCGGTGGCGGTGACCAGGATGTCGAAGCTTTCGGTGTTCTTGGTCAGCTCCAGCGGCTGGCGCACGATCATGCGCGCGGTCTCGCGGCCGAAGAACTCGTCCAGCGGACGGCCGTTGACGGAGATGTTGCCGGTGCCCTTGCGCAGGAACACGCGGGCGGTGGAGGACTTGCGGCGGCCAGTGCCGTAGTTTTGCGAAATCGCCATGATTAGATATCCAGAACCTGCGGCTGCTGAGCGGCGTGCGGATGCTCCGCACCGGAATAGACCTTGAGCTTGCGGTACATCGCGCGGCCCAGCGGGCCCTTGGGCAGCATGCCCTTGACCGCGATTTCGATCACGCGCTCCGGGTGGCGCTCCAGCGCCTGCTCCAGGCTCTCGGTCTTCAGGTTGCCGATGTAGCCAGTGAAGCGGTGGTACTTCTTGTCCTTGAGCTTGTTGCCGGTGACGACGATCTTCTCGGCGTTGATCACCACCAGGTAATCGCCGGTATCGACGTGCGGGGTGTAGACCGGCTTGTGCTTGCCGCGCAGGCGGCGGGCCAGTTCGGTGGAAAGCCGGCCCAGCGTTTTGCCGGCGGCGTCGACGAGATACCAGTCGCGCTGGACGGTCTCGGACTTAGCAGTGAAGGTGCTCATGATCAGACTCGGTTGGTCGGGCGGATTCCTGCAGCGAACGGCCGGAACTTTGCCACGCGTTGTGAATTGCAAAAACGCAAGAGGCGAAATTCTACGCGGCCCGGCCGGCCGGCGCAAGTCCACCCATGACCGGCGGAGATCGGGCAGGCGGCGCGCTTGGCAGTGCGCCGGCCGGGGGCGAAAATCGGGATCCCCACTGCTTCCGGGCTTCCCCCATGACCGCCAGCCGCCAGCATTCCCCGCTCGATCGCGCCCTGGTCGAGGCCCAGCGCGCGCTGGAGACCGTATTCGGCGACCCGCCGGCGCAGCGCCCCTACCCGGCCGCGGCCACCGCCGATGTGGTGCTGGCGCCGGACGAGCGCCGCCATGCCGCCGGCCTGATGCGCATCAACCACGTCGGCGAGGTCTGCGCGCAGGGCCTGTATTTCGGCCAGGCCGCGGTCGCGCGCGATCCGGCCACCCGTGCGCACCTGCTGGAGGCGGCGCAGGAAGAGACCGACCACCTGGCCTGGTGCGCGGCGCGGCTGCGCGAGCTGGACAGCCGCCCCAGCCTGTTCAACCCACTGTGGTACGCCGGCAGCTACGCGATCGGCACCCTGGCCGGGCTGCGCGGCGACGGCTGGAACCTGGGCTTCGTGGTCGAGACCGAGCGCCAGGTCGAGGCGCACCTGGACGAACACCTGCAGACCCTGCCGCCGGCGGACCTGCGCAGCCGCGACGTGCTGACAGTGATGAAGGCCGACGAGGCCCGCCACGCCGAACATGCCGAACAGGCCGGGGCGCGGCGCCTGCCGCCGCCGATCCCCACGGTCATGGCCGCCGCCTCGCGACTGATGAAGGCCGTCGCCTATCGGCTGTAGCCGCCCGCCGGTCGGGCCGATGCCACCCCGGCTGGCATTGCCGCGCCGATCGCGTTAAAGTGAACGAACGCTGACTGATTCCACGTCGGCGCACGCCGTTCCGGCTGCGGTATCGCCATGTGCCGCAGCCACCGATGTACCCGTGCCGAGTCGCGCCCGCGTGCGCTCCGCCTGCAGACTGTCATGCCCGCATCCTCGCCCCATCTGCCATCGCCCCGGACCCGCTGGTTGTCGCGCCTGCTGTTCGCGACCCTGTTCGCGATCGGCAGCGGCGCCCTGCTGCATCACCTGCTCGGCGACTACCGCCAGGCCAGCGCGATCCTGCGCGACCATTCGGTCGCCACCGTCCCGGTGATCGCCGACGGCGCCTTCGGCGTGCAGACCGAGCCACTGGTGCGCTACCGCTTCCACTATGTGTTCGAGAGCAAGGGCCGCCTGCACAGCGGCGCCTTCGAGGCCAGCGGCGCGGAGGCCGCGCCGTTGCTGCTGGACGGCGCCACGGTCGAGATCGCCTACGCCAATGCCGATCCCGCACGCTTCGGGCGCCTGGACCAGCTGCAGCACGCCGGCAACCTCGGCAGCGTGTTCACCCGCGCGCTGATCGCGCTGTCGATCGCCGCCCTGCTGGCGGTGGTCGCGCACCGGCTGCTGATCGGCCGGGTGCTGACCCGGCGCCGCATCGCCGCCGCCTGAGACCCACGCGCGCGCGGGCTGCGCTCAGTGCCCGACCAGCTTCAGGCCGATCACCCCGACCACGATCAGGCCGATGCAGGCCAACCGCGCCGGCGAGGCGCTGTCGCCGAACAGGGCGATGCCGAGCACCGCCGTGCCCAGCGCACCGATCCCGGTCCAGATCGCATAGGCGGTGCCCAGCGGGATGTGCTTGAGCGCCTGGGTCAACAGCCACAGGCTCAGGCCCGCACCGGCCAGGGTGGCCACGGTCGGCCACGGCCGGGTGAAGCCTTCGCTGTACTTCAGGCCGAGGGCGAAGCCGATCTCGAACAGACCGGCGAGCAACAGGTAGATCCAGGGCATTGTCTTTCTCCGTAGACAAATGAAAACGAAAACGGCCCGATGTCTGCACATCGGGCCGCCGTCGGCAGGGGTCGCAGCGCGTGCTGCGGGCGGGCCGTCCCGCCGGTGTGGAGCGCTTACTCGGACAGGTTGCGCCCGTGGAACAGCTCCTCGATCTCGCGCTTGAGCAGCGCCTCGATGCGCATGCGCTCCTTGAACGAGAGATTCTTGGCCTTTTCCTCGAACAGGTACTGGTCCAGGTCGAAGTCCTTCAGGTGCATCTTGGTGTGGAAGATGTTCTCCTGATAGACGTTGACGTCGAACATCTCGTAGCGCGACTTGACGTTCTTGGCCAGGAAGTTCTGGATCGAGTTGATCTTGTGGTCGATGTAGTGCTTCTTGCCCTTCACGTCGCGGGTGAAGCCGCGCACGCGGTAATCCATGATCACGATGTCCGATTCCAGGCTCTCGATCAGGTAATTGAGGGCCTTCAGCGGCGAAATCACGCCGCAGGTGGCGACATCGATGTCGGCGCGGAACGTGGCGATACCGTGCTGCGGATGGGTTTCCGGGTAGGTATGGACGGTGATGTGGCTCTTGTCCATGTGCGCGACCACGGCGTCGGAAATGATCTCCTTGCCCGCCGCCTTCTTGTCGATGACCGGCTCCTCGGAGATCAGGATCGTCACCGAGGCGCCCTGCGGATCGTAGTCCTGGCGGGCGATGTTGAGGATGTTGGCGCCGATGATCTCGGCCACATCGGTGAGGATCTGGGTCAGGCGGTCGGCGTCGTACTGCTCGTCGATGTACTCGATGTAGCGCTGGCGCTCCTCTTCGGAGATCGCGTAGCAGACGTCGTAGATGTTGAAGCTCAACGCCTTGGTGAGGTTGTTGAAACCTTGCAGCCTCAGGCGAGGCAACGGCTTGACCACGGCGTGGATCCTCTGGAAGTGGGTCGGGGGGAAAGCCAATCAATTATGAGCCAAATGGCCGCGCTGCGAAACGTGGCGTCCGTCTCTTGTTTGCCGCCGCGAACGCGTCCCGTTAAGCTTCGGGAATTACGCCGTAGCGAAGCCGCCATGAGCCCCGGAAACACATCCACTGCAGCACCTGTGCGCATCGCTCCAAGTCCTTTGACGTTGGACACCGCCACCATCGACCGCTTCCTGGCCCACAGCCACCGTCGCCGCTATCCGGCGCGGACGGACGTGTTCAGGCCAGGCGATCCGGCCGGCACCCTGTACTACGTGGTCAGCGGCTCGGTCAGCATCATCGCCGAGGAAGATGACGACCGCGAGTTGGTGCTGGGCTATTTCGGCAGCGGCGAGTTCGTCGGCGAGATGGGCCTGTTCATCGAGTCCGACCAGCGCGAGGTGATCCTGCGCACCCGTACGCCCTGCGAACTGGCCGAGATCAGCTACGAGCGCCTGCACCAGCTGTTCCTGGGCTCGCTGTCGTCCGATGCGCCGCGGGTGCTGTACGCGATCGGCGTGCAGCTGTCCAAGCGCCTGCTGGACACCTCGCGCAAGGCCAGCCGCCTGGCGTTCCTGGACGTGACCGACCGCATCGTGCGCACCCTGCACGACCTGGCCCAGGAGCCGGAGGCGATGAGCCACCCGCAGGGCATGCAGTTGCGCGTGTCGCGGCAGGAACTGGCGCGACTGGTCGGCTGCTCGCGCGAGATGGCCGGCCGGGTGCTGAAGAAGCTGCAGGTCGACGGCATCCTGCACGCCCGCGGCAAGACCGTGGTGCTGTACGGCGCGCGCTGACCGCCATGGGTCGATAGGCCCGGCACGATGGTGCTGAGCGAGACCTTCTACTGGTTCGTGCTGGTCGGCCTGGCCGCCCAGCTGGTGGACGGCGCGCTGGGCATGGCGTTCGGCCTGGTCTCGTCCTCGGTCCTGCTGAGCCTGGGCCTGCCGCCGGCGGTGGTCAGCGCCAGCGTGCACAGCGCCGAGGTGTTCACCACCGGCGCCTCGGGCCTGTCGCACCTGGCCCTGGGCAACGTCGACAAGCGGCTGTTCCTGCGCCTGGCGCTGCCGGGCATGGTCGGCGGGGTCGCCGGCGCCTACGTGCTGACCCGGTTGCCGGGCGAGCTGATCCGCCCCTTCGTCTATCTGTATCTACTGGCCCTGGCGGTGCTGATCCTGCTGCGCGCGGCTGGCCGTGCGCTGCCGCGCCGCGAGGTGCGGCGGGTGCCGCTGCTGGGTTTCGTCGCCGGCCTGCTGGACGCCAGCGGCGGTGGCGGCTGGGGCCCGGTGGCGACCTCGACCCTGCTCGCCCACGGCGGCCAGGCCCGCACCACCATCGGCACGGTCAACGCCGCCGAGTTCCTGGTGACGCTGTCGATCTCGCTGACCTTCCTGCTGACCATGGGCGTGCAGCACCTGGACATCGTGCTCGGCCTGCTGGTCGGCGGCATGCTCGCCGCGCCGCTGGCGGCGCTGCTGGTCAAGCGCGTGCGCGAGCGCTGGGTGCTGGTGGCGGTGGGCCTGCTGGTGCTGGGCATCAGCCTGTATCAGGTGGGCGGAGCGCTGTATCGGTGGGTGGGCTGACGCCCGGGATTTGGGAATCGGGATTGGGGATTCGCAAAGGCGGTCTCCGCGGCGCCTGAAGCCGTTGCGCTGGTGACCCGATCTGCGGTCAGGCCGCGTTCGCTTTTGCCGGGGCGGGCCGCGCGATGATCGCGGCCGGGACGCTGCCACCGATGGCCGCGCGTCTCGCCACTCCCCTGCCCCGCGAGACCGCCATGCGTGCCATCCCATTGCTCCTGGCCTTGTTGTGTCTGGCGCTGCCGGCGCCGCGCGCGCAGGCCGACGAGGCCTTCGCCCGGCTCGGGCGCGGGGTCAACATCCTCGGCTACGACCCGCTGTGGAACGACCCGGCGAAGGCGCGCTTTCGTCCGCCGCTGTACCGCACGATCCGCGACGGCGGCTTCCGCACGGTGCGGGTCAACCTGCAGGCCTTCGCGCACATGGACGCGGACAACCGGCTCGACCCGACCTGGCTGAAGACGCTGGACACGGTGGTCGACCAGGCCACCGCGGCCGGCCTGAACGTGATCCTGGACGAACACGACTTCCACCCGTGCGCCGCCGATGCCGCGCTGTGCCGGACCAGGCTGCTGGCGTTCTGGAACCAGGTGGCCCCGCGCTACCGCAATGCGCCGCCGTCGGTGCTGTTCGAGATCCTCAACGAGCCCAACGGCCAGATGACCAGCGCGGTGTGGAACGACCTGCTGCACGATGCGCTGCAGATCATCCGCCGCGACAATCCGACCCGCACGGTGGTGGTGGGCCCGGCCGGCAGCAATTCCTTCACCGCGCTCGACAGCCTGCGCCTGCCCGACGACGATGCGCACCTGCTGGTCACCGTGCACTACTACAACCCGTTCCGCTTCACCCACCAGGGCGCGCCGTGGGCCCCGGCGGACATCCGCGACCACACCGGCGTGAGCTGGGGCAGCGCGGCCGACCGGACCAAGCTCTACGGCGAGTTCGACCGCATCGCGGCCTGGGCCAAGGCGCACCATCGGCAGGTACTGCTGGGCGAGTTCGGTGCCTACGAGCAGGCGCCGCCGGCCGATCGCCTGGCCTGGACGGTGGCGGTGGTCAACGCCGCCGAGAAACGCCATTTCGCCTGGGCGTATTGGGAATTCGAGGGCAGCTTCGGCGCCTACGACATCGACCGCGGGCAATGGGTCGCGCCGCTGCACCATGCGCTGGTGGGCAGCGACAGCGCCTACCGCGGGGCCGGCGGCTGACGCCGGCCTTCCCCGCCGCGGCGCGCGCTAGCGGGAACCGCCAGCGTCGCCGGCGCGGTCGCGGCAGCCCCAGTTGAGGATCGGCGTGCCGGACGGCAACAGCCGGCGGAACACCGCCACCGCGCCGTGCTTGGGATTGACCACCACCGGCGCGGCCGCGGCCTGCAGCAGCGGCAGATCGGCGGTGCTGTCGGAATAGGCCATGGCGATCTCGCCGTAACCCAGTTCGCGCAGCATGCGCATCTTTTCCTCGTTGTGGCAGTGGCGGGTGGCGGTGACCGCGCCCAGGCGCGGGCCGATCAGGCTGCCGACCACCGGCACGTCCTGGTGCGCGACGAAGCCGAGGATGGCGCGCGCCAGTTCCGGCGGCGCGCCGGTGGCGACCACCACGCGATCGCCGGCGGCGCGGTGCCGGGCGAACACCTCCAGCGCCTGCGGCAGCAGCCGCTGGCGGATCTGCGCCTGATGCTGCAGCACGTACTGGTCGATGATGCGGTTGAACTCGCGGGCGCGGCGCAGGCCGAAGCTGGCGATCCAGACGTAGCCGGAGATGCCGGTGCGGCGGGTCGGCAGCATCGCCACCAGCGGCCCCAGCAACGGCGTGGCCAGCACCGCGGCGGCCAGGCGCAGCGGATTGCGCTTGATCAGCCAGGCGAACAGGTGACTGCCGGAATCGCCGTCGTACAGGGTGTGGTCGAAATCGAACACCACCAGCGGCGCGTCGGCGCGCGGCAGCGGGTACGGACTCGGCGCCTGCCCGCTCATGCCGCGAAGAACAGCTGGCGCAGCGCCTCGCCGGGCTCCTCGGCGCGCATGAACGCCTCGCCGACCAGGAACGCGTGCACGCCGGCGCCGCGCATCAGCGCCACGTCATCCGGGCCGAGGATGCCGCTTTCGGTGACCAGCAGGCGGTCGCGCGGCACCGCGTTCTGCATCGACAGGGTGGTCTGCAGCGACACCTCGAAGGTGCGCAGGTTGCGGTTGTTGATGCCGATCAGCGGCGCCGGCACCTGCAGCGCGCGTTCCAGTTCGTCGATGTCGTGCACTTCCACCAACACGTCCATGCCCAGCTGCAGGGCCAGCGACGACAGCTCGGCCAGTTGCAGGTCGTCCAGCGCGGCCACGATCAGCAGGATGCAGTCGGCGCCGAGCGTGCGCGCCTCGTACACCTGGTACGGATCGATGGTGAAATCCTTGCGCAGCACCGGCAGGGTGCAGGCATCGCGCGCCTGCTGCAGATAGCGGTCGTGGCCCTGGAAAAAGTCCTCGTCGGTCAGCACCGACAGACAGGCGGCGCCGCCGAATTCGTAGCTGACCGCGATGTCGGCCGGGTGGAAGTCCGGGCGGATCACGCCCTTGGACGGGCTGGCCTTCTTGACCTCGGCGATCACCGCCGGGTCGCCGTTGGCGATGGCCGCCTGCAGCGCGCGGGCGAAGCCGCGGGTGGGCGGCATGGCCTCGGCGCGGGCGACCAGCTCGGCCAGCGGCACGCGCGCGCTGCGCTCGGCGATCTCGTCGGCCTTGCGCGCGAGGATGGTGCGGAGAATGTCGCTGCTCATGCGGTGGGAATCCTGGGGGATGGCCGGATTATCGGCGATGCAGGGTGTCGGGGGTGAGAACCGGGATCGGGCGCTGGCGAAGGCGGTTCAGTCCAGCCCAGCCAGGCCGCGGGTGCAGGCCACGTAGGCCTCCAGCTTGGCCCGCGCGCGCCCGTCGGCGATGGCCGCACGGGCCAGGGCGATGCCGGCACCGATGTCGGCGGCCAGGCCGGCCACGTACAGTGCCGCGCCGGCGTTGAAGGCGACGATGTCCAGCGCCGGGCCGGGCACGTTGTCGAGCACCGCGCGCAGCATCGCCATCGATTCGGCGGCGTCGGCGACCTTGAGGTTGCGGCTGGCCGACATGGCGATGCCGAAATCCTCCGGGTGCACCTCGTACTCGCGGACCTGGCCGTCGCGCAGCTCGCCGACCAGGGTGCCGGCGCCGAGCGAGAGCTCGTCCATGTCGTCGCGGCCCCACACCACCAGCGCGCGTTCGGCGCCCAGTTCCTGCAGCACGCGCGCCTGGATGCCGACCAGGTCGGGGTGGAACACGCCCATCAGGATGTTCGGCGCGCCGGCCGGGTTGGTCAGCGGGCCGAGGATGTTGAAGATGGTGCGCACGCCCATCTCGCGCCGCACCGGCGCCACCACCTTCATCGCCGGGTGGTGCACCGGGGCGTACATGAAGCCGATGCCGGTCGCCGCCAATGCCTGCGCAACCTGCTCGGGCTGCAGTTCGATCGCCGCGCCCAGCGCCTCCAGCGCATCGGCGCTGCCGGACTTGGAGGAGACGCTGCGGTTGCCGTGCTTGGCGACCTTGGCGCCGGCCGCCGCGGCCACGAACATCGCGCAGGTGGAGATGTTGAAGGTATGCGAGCCATCGCCGCCGGTGCCGACGATGTCGACCATGTGGGTACGGTCGGCGACCGGCACGGTGCGCGAGAACTCGCGCATCACCACCGCCGCACCGGCGATCTCGCCGACCGTTTCCTTCTTGACCCGCAGCCCGGTGAGGATGGCCGCGGTCATCATCGGCGACACCTCCCCGCGCATGATCTGCCGCATCAGCCCCACCATCTCGTCGTGGAAGATCTCGCGGTGCTCGATGGTGCGTTGCAGGGCTTGTTGGGGGGTGATGGTCATGGGAGAGGAGCTGCTCGTAGCTGGGGAAGAAGTAGATCTTTTCGGGTTTCCCAGGGGCGCTTATCTTCTTCGCTCATGGGGTAAAGAGGGTGTCCAATGCCATATTCCGAAATGACTACCTTGACTTTATGACCTGGATAAAAATGCACCTGAATATCCCCGCCTTGGCTTGGATATTGGGGTAGATCAACAATTGCTTCTTGCGGCGATGGGGGCTGCGGGCCATTTTGCGTAGTGTCATAGGCCCATTGGATCTTGACCTTCATTCCCGGATGCCAATGCCTTGGAATGGACGCACAACATGACCCCCCACCACCCCCTTCCTCAGGCGAAAGGTTGGGTCCACTTGCGCCGTCGACTGTAAATCTCTCGATGCTCCAATCGCTCATGTGATTGTAGCCAGTCACAGATGCGGGCAAGCGATCATTGCCGCAACCACTTAATGAGATGCAGGCGACAAGCATGGACAATGAATTCCAGTACTGGATGCGTTTTTTTGTTTTTCTGTTTTGCATGTGATGGGCTCAGCGCGCCTGCGTCGGCCGCGACATGCGCAGGCGCCCTTGCGCCAGCACCTCGAAGTAGTCGGCCGGGCCGCCGGCGCGCAGCAGGGTGGCGACCGCGGCCGGGTCGTAGATGCCGTCGTGCAGGGCATGCCCGGCGATGTGCACGCCGACCACCTCGCCCAGCACCAGCCAGGTCTGGATCGGCTCGCCGCGTGCGCTCTGCAGCGGCAGCAACTGGCTGAGCCGGCATTCGAAGCTGACCGGGCTGGCGGCCACCCGCGGCGCACCGATCAGGCGCGAGGGCGCGGCGGTCAGGCCGGCCAGCGCGAACTCGTCGACCTCCGGCGCCACCGCGGCGGAACTGGCGTTCATCGCCTCGGCCAGCGGCCGCGTCGCCAGGTTCCAGGTGAACTCGCCCGTGGCCTCGATGTTACGCACGCTGTCCTTCCAGCCGATGCTGGCGAAACCGACGATCGGCGGCACGTAGTTGAAGGCGTTGAAGAAGCTGTAGGGCGCCAGGTTGGCGACGCCGTCGGCGCCGCGCGAACCGATCCAGCCGATCGGCCGCGGCCCGACGATGGCGTTGAACGGATCGTGCGGCAAGCCGTGGCCGTTGACCGGTTCGTAGAAATGGAAGGCGTCGGTGCGCTCGTGCATCGGCAGGGTCCGGCAGTGGCGGAAGGCGGGCGGCGCCCGCGCGGCGCGCTCAGCGCTCCAGGAAGTTCTTCAGCAAGGCGTGGCCATGCTCGGTGAGGATGGACTCGGGATGGAACTGCACGCCCTCGACCGGGAACTGGCGATGGCGCAGGCCCATGATCTCCTCCACCGTGCCGTCGTCGTGTTCGGTCCAGGCCGTCACTTCCAGGCAGTCGGGCAGCGTGGTCTTCTCCACCACCAGCGAGTGGTAGCGGGTGGCCTCGTAGCGATCCGGCAGGCCGGCGAACACGCCGCGGCCTTCGTGGCGGATGCGCGAAGTCTTGCCGTGCATGATGGTGCCGGCACGCACCACCTGCCCGCCATAGACCTGGCCGATGCTCTGGTGGCCCAGGCACACGCCCAGGATCGGCGTGCGCTGGCCCAGCCGCTCGATCAGTTGCAGCGACACGCCGGCCTCGTTCGGCGTGCACGGCCCCGGCGAGATGACGATGCGCTCGGGCGCCAGGCGCTCGATCTCGTCCACGCTGAGCGCATCGTTGCGCACCACCTTGACCTCGGCGCCGAGCGCCTGCAGGTACTGCACGAGGTTGTAGGTAAAGCTGTCGTAGTTATCCAGCATCAGCAGCATGGCGAAGGACTCATTGCGCGATCAGGAAGACCGCATAGACGTTTTCGGAAAGGGTGAGGGTGCCGGCTTCGAGGGATTCGGCGGCGGACGGCGGCATCGGGAGTGGCGTAGGTTGGGAGTTGCCGCTGAAGAGATCTTGGCGACGCGATTCCGATGGCCAATGGCCAGCCTGGATGCCATAGGCAAAGGCCGGCGCCACTTCCGAAATGGTGTAAAGGCCGCCCAGACGCACGCCGTAGGCGTTTGCCAGCGCTTGCGCCGACGCTCGGGTCTGTTCGGCAGCCTGGCGCTTGAGCTCGGCACGCAGCGCGACTTCGCCGCTATAGCGCGGTGCGATGCCGGACACTTGCAGTTCTTCGCTGGTCCTGAGCTTGCCTAGCAAACCACGCACATCGTCCAGCGTACCGAAATCAGCAGACAAGGTTCGCTGCACGCGGGTCCCGCTGAAGATTTGCTTGTCGTCTTCATAGCGCTGCTCTGGCTCGATCGACAGCGTCGTCGCCTGCACGCTGTCAGCGAGCGCGTGCTGTTGCTTGAATGCAAGCAGCACGTTTGCCGCATTGGCCTGCACACGTTTACGCGCCGCATCTGGATCGGCATCCACTGCGCTCAGCGTGATCTTGACCCCGAAGCGATCCGGCACCACCTCGCGCTGCGCCTCCCCCTTCACCAACAGATGCGGCTGCGACGGCAGGCTGTTGACCTGCGCGCTGGCGACGGCCGGCAAGGCCAGCGCTGCGGCAATGGCCCAGGCAACAAGCGTACGGATTTTCATCTTCCTCTCCTTGGCGGAATGTCAGCCGGCCGCACGCGGCGTGCCGGAGTGAAGCAGCGTGGCGAAATCCGCGATCAGCGCATCGACCGCCTGGTCCTGCGTCGCCCACGAGGTCACGAAGCGGATCACCCAGCGGCCATCGCCCAACAGTTGCCAGCGCTCGAAGTCGTAGCGCTGTGCCAGGGTCTCGACCGCGGCGGCGGGCAGGATCACGAACAGCTGGTTGGTCGGCGAATCCGAGGCGAACTCCGCGCCGGCCGCGGCCAGCCCCTCGCGCAGCCGCGCGGCCATGCGGTTGGCGTGCGCGGCCAGTTCGTAGAACAGCCCGTCCTCGAACAGCGCGGCGAACTGTGTGCCCAGCACCATGCCCTTGGCCAGCAGCGCGCCGCGCTGCTTGAGCAGGTAGCGGAAATCCGCTTTCAACACCGGGTTGAGGATCACCAGCGCCTCGCCGAGCAGCGCACCATTCTTGGTGCCGCCGATGTAGAACGCATCGGTGAGCGCGGCGATGTCGGCCATGCGCAGGTCGTTGCCCGCGGCGGTGAGCGCGCTGCCGATGCGCGCGCCGTCCAGGAACAGCAGCAGGCCATGCGCGTCGCAGAACGCGCGCAAGGCCTGCAGTTCGTGCTTGCGGTAAATCGTGCCGACCTCGGTGGTGTTGGACACGTAGACCAGCCGCGGCTGCACCAGGTGCTCGTTGCCGTGCTCGGCCAGCAGCGGCGCGATCCGCTCCGGCGTGAGCCGGCCGTCGGCCGCGTCCACGGTGAGCACCTTGTGCCCGGTGGCCTCGATCGCGCCGGTCTCGTGGGTGGCGATGTGGCCGCAGGCCGCGGCGATCACCGCCTGGTGCGGGCGCAGGAACGCGGCGATGGCGGTGAGGTTGGTCTGGGTGCCGCCGACCAGCAGGTGCACGTCGGCGTCGGCGCAGCCGATCTCGGCGCGGATCAGTTCGGCGGCGCGCGCGCTATGCCGGTCCAGGCCGTAGCCGGCATTCTGCTCGGCGCTGGCAGTGGCCAGGACGGCGAGCAGGCGCGGATGCGCGCCTTCGCTGTAGTCGTTGCGGAAGCCGATCCGCGGCGCGGCGGCGCTCACAGCCCCTTCGCCGCTTCGGCGACCGCGCGGAACAGCGCGCGACCCTTGTTCATCGTCTCGTCCCATTCGGTCTGCGGGTCGGAGTCGTAGACGATGCCGGCGCCGGCCTGCACGTGCAGGCGGCCGTGCTTGATCACGGCGGTGCGGATGGCGATGGCGGTGTCGGCGTCGCCGTGCCAGCCGAGGTAGCCGATGCTGCCTGCGTAGACGTTGCGCTTGATCGGCTCCAGCTCGCGGATGACTTCCAGCGCGCGGATCTTCGGCGCGCCGCTGACGGTGCCGGCAGGAAAAGTGGCGCGCAGCACGTCGGCGTAGCTGAGGCCGGGCAGCAGGGTGCCGGTGACTTCGCTGACGATGTGCATGACGTGGCTGTAGCGCTCGATCACGAAGCGTTCGCCGACCGCGACGCTGCCGGCCTGCGAGACCCGGCCGGCATCGTTGCGGCCCAGGTCGATCAGCATCAGGTGCTCGGCGCGCTCCTTCGGATCGGCCAGCAGTTCCGCCTCCAGCGCCTGGTCCTCTTCCGGGGTCTTGCCGCGCGGGCGGGTGCCGGCGATCGGACGCACGGTGACCTGGCCGTTCTCCAGCCGCACCAGGATCTCCGGCGAGGAGCCGACCACCTGGGTGTCGCCGACGTCGAGGAAATACATGTACGGCGACGGGTTCAGCGCGCGCAGCGCGCGGTACACGTCCACCGGGCGCGCGGTGAACGGCACGCTCAGGCGCTGGCTCAGCACCACCTGGAAGATGTCGCCGGCGCGGATGTAGTCCTTGGATTTCTCCACCGCGGCGATGAAGCCCTCGCGGGTGAAGCCGGAGACGAAGTCGCTCTCGTCCAGCACGTCGCGCGCCAGCGGCGCGGGGTAACCGGCGCCGGGCTGGCGCAACGTCGTGGTGAGCGTATCCAGGCGCGCCTGCGCGCGCTCCCAGGCGTCGGCTTCGGCCGGGTTGGCGTGCACGATCAGGTACAGGCGGCCCTTGAGGTTGTCGAAGACCGCCACTTCCTCGGACAGCATCAGCAGGATGTCAGGCGTGTCCAGTTCGTCGCGTGCCACAGCGCCGGCCAGGCGCGGCTCGATATAACCGATGCATTCGAAGCCGAACCAGCCGACCAGGCCGCCGGTGAAGCCGGGCACGCCCGCCAGCTTGGGCACCACATGCTGGGCGCGCAGCGCCTCGACCTCGGCGAAGGGATCGGCGACCTCGCGGCGCTCGATCAGTTCACCATGGTCGCGCACCTCCAGGGTGTGCCCGCGGAAGGTGTACACGCGACGCACCGGCAGGCCGATGATCGAATAGCGCCCGAAGCGTTCGCCGCCTTCGACCGATTCGAACAGATAGGTGTGCGGGGCGTCGGCGAGCTTGAGATAGACCGACAGCGGCGTGTCCAGGTCGGACAGCACTTCACGGACGACGGGGATGCGGGTGTGACCTTCAGCGGCGTAGCGCTGGAACTGCTCGCGGGTAATCAAGACGGCTTTCCTTCCGGGACTCGGTGACAGGGCGGACGACGGCTGCAGGCCACCATCGCCACGCACGGCGAGCGGAAGTGAAGGAAAGCGGGGTCGTCAGGCTGGACACGGCGGCTACTTTACCGCAACTGCGGCGACTGGCAACGGTTGCAGGCGCGACCAATCGATCGCGGTGCGGAAGCGGTCGGCGAGGGCGTCGCGTCGGGACTGAAGTCCCTCCCACAGGAGGCGGCGCATGACTTCGGGCGCGCTGTTCGGCGCGCATCGCACCCATCCGTGATCCGTCGTGTTCGTCCTGCCACGGCGCGACCGAGCGCGGTATTGCGGAGATCGGTAAGGACAGCGCGTCGGGACTGAAGTCCCTTCCACATGGGCGCCGGCCTTCGGGCTGGCCCTCGACCTGCGGTTAGCGCTCTGGCGCCTGCAGCAGCGGCGAGTCCGGCGGCAGATGCATGCGCAGGCGCCCGGGCACGCAGTCGATGCGGAAGTGGCGCGAGGTTTCCGGCTCGCCGTCCAGGTTCAGGGTCAGCGGCTGCGCCGCTTCGATCCGCAGCCACGGCAGGCGCGCGCGCACCGCCACCCGCTCCAGCGCAGCCTGCTTGCCGGACGTGACCAGGGTGCCCAGGGTCGCGGCGACCTCGCCGGTCAGCTCCGGCACCAGGGTCAGGTCGAGCAGGCCGTCGTCGAGCAGCGCGTCCGGGCACAGCACCTGGCCGCCACCGGCCTGGCGGCCGTTGCCCAGGCCGAGCGCGATGAAATCGCCTTCCCAGGCAAAGTCCGGCCCTTCGAAGCGGGCCCGGATCGGATCGATCCGGCCGAGCCGGCTCATGCCGGTGACCAGGTAGGCCAGCCCGCCGAGCATCTTCTTCAGGCCTTCGTCGGTCTCCACCGTGACCTGGGTGCCGAAGCCGCCGCTGGCGACATTGGCGCACCAGTGCGGGCCGTGCTCGGCCTCGATGCGCAGCAGGTCGATCGGCAGCGCCGGCGTGCGGGCGATCAGTTCCAGTGCCTCCAGCGGCGGCAGCGGGATACCGGTCGCGGTGGCGAAATCGTTGGCCGTGCCCAGCGCCACCAGCCCCAGGGCCGGCAGCGCGTCGCCCGGTTCCTGGCGATGCGCCAGCGCCGTGGCGACCTCGCTCAGGGTGCCGTCGCCACCGGCGGCGACGATGCACGCAGCACCATCGGCCACCGCTTCGGCCACGTAGCGCTCGGCATCGCCCTGCTCCCAGGTCACCCGCACCTGCAGCGCCACGCCGCGCGCACGCATGGCCATGACCGCCTCGCGCAATGCCTCGTCGCCGGCCGACTTGCCGTTGAGGATCAGACGCCAATGCGCTGCAGCCATGCGAACCATCCCGGGGTGAGGCGCCCAGGCTAACGGGCGCGGCATGCGCGATGCGTGAATCCAGGCGGGTGCGCTGTCATACGCACGTCACCGAGGATCCGGAACATGGAAGGCCATAGCAAGGAAGACGGATGGAGGCAGGATCAGCCTCCGATTTCTCTCCCAGGGACCGCACCGGCGACGGTGCGGTTCTTTTCTTTTGGCCGTCCGGCGCCGCTCAGCCGGCCGCGAACCGGGCCAGCGCCTCGCCCTGCAGCCGGTACACGGTCCACTCGTCCTGCGCGCGGGCACCGACCGCTTCGTAGAAGTCGATGGCCGGCTGGTTCCAGTCCAGCACCGACCATTCGAAGCGGCCGCAGCCCTCGGCCACCGCCTGCCGCGCCAGGTGCTGCAGCAGCGCCTTGCCGGCGCCGACGCCGCGGTGCGCCGGGTCCACGTACAGGTCTTCCAGGTACAGGCCGTTGCGGCCGAGCCAGGTGGAGTAGTTATAGAAGTACACCGCGTAGCCGATCGGCTGGCCGTCGGCCTCGCAGATCAGTGCCTGCGCGCGGGCATCGGCGCCGAACAGGGTCGCGCGCAGGCCGGCCTCGTCGGTCTGCACCGCGTCCTCGGCGCGCTCGTAGCGGGCCAGGTCGCGGATCAGGCGCAGGATCAGCGCCGCATCGTCGGCCACCGCCGGGCGGATGTGCAGCGCCGCCATCTCAGCGCCCCGCCACCGCGGCGCGCATCTGCGTGATCACCTCGGCGTAATCGGGCGCATTGAAGATGGCCGAGCCGGCGACGAAGGTGTCGGCGCCGGCGGCGGCGATCGCGGCGATGTTGTCCGGCTTGACCCCGCCGTCGATCTCCAGCCGGATCGGCTTGCCGCTGGCGTCGATGCGGGCGCGGATCGCGCGCAGCTTGTCCAGCGCCGAGGGAATGAAGGCCTGGCCGCCGAAACCCGGGTTGACCGACATCACCAGCACCAGGTCCAGGTCGTCCAGCACCCAGTCGAGGATGTCCACCGGGGTGGCCGGGTTGAGCACCAGGCCGGCCTTGCAGCCGTGCGACTTGATCAGCTGGATGCTGCGGTGCACGTGGCGGCTGGCCTCGGGATGGAAGCTGATGATGCTGGCGCCGGCCTCGGCGAAATCCGGGATCAGCCGGTCCACCGGTTCCACCATCAGGTGCACGTCGATCGGCGCGGTGACGCCGTGCTTGCGCAGCGCCTGGCAGACCATCGGGCCGATGGTGAGGTTCGGCACGTAATGATTGTCCATCACGTCGAAGTGGATCCAGTCGGCGCCGGCGCGCAGCACGGCATCCACTTCCTCGCCGAGGCGGGCGAAATCGGCGGACAGGATGGACGGGGAGATGATGCAGTCGGACATGGCGGGATCTCAGCGCTTGCGCAGGGTGCGGATACGGTCGTAGGCGGTGTTGAGCTGGCTGGCCTTCTTCTCGGCGCGGGCGCGCAGCTCGGGGCTGGCGCTGGCGACCTTGTCGGGGTGGTACTGGGACATCAGCCGGCGATAGGCCAGTTCGATCTCGGCGTCGGTGGCGTCGCGGGTCAGGCCCAGCTCGCGGTAGGGATCCTCGCGCTGGGACAGCTTGAACCAGTCGGCGTCGAAGGCGTGCCCGATCAGCAGCCCGATCAACGCGCCCAGCACCGGCGTGGGCCGCAGCAGCAGGGCCCCGGCGATGGCGCCGAGCAGTTTTCCGTACCAGGGCATGGGGCAAGGGCGGGCGCGGCGTCAGGGCCGGCCATTTTACGGCACAGCGAGGCATTCCGGCCGTACACTACGCGGCCCGCCGTCCGCCGCGGGCCCGCCGGGTCCCGGGACGGTCGCCATTGCGAAGTCCGTAGGAGTGCCTGTGTCCACCACGCTGTTGCAATCCGATCTGCCCGGCCTGCCCTTGCGCCACCGCGGCAAAGTCCGCGACGTGTTCGATATTCCCCGCGAGCGCCTGCCGGCCGACGCGCCGCCCGGCGACTACCTGCTGATGGTCGCCACCGACCGCCTCTCCGCCTTCGACGTGGTGCTGCCCGACCCGATCCCGGGCAAGGGCGAGATGCTGTGCCAGGTCTCCAACTTCTGGTTCAAGAAGACCGAGCACCTGATGCCCAACCACCTCACCGGCATCGACGTGGCCGCGGTGCTGCCCGAGGGCGTGGACAAGGCCCTGTACGCCAAGCGCGCGGTGGTGACCCGCAAGCTCAAGCCGGTGCCGGTGGAAGCCATCGCCCGTGGCTACCTGATCGGCAGCGGCTGGAAGGACTACCAGCGCACCGGCAAGGTCAGCGGCATCGAGCTGCCCGACGGCCTGCGCCAGGCCGAGAAGCTGGCCGAACCGATCTTCACCCCGTCGACCAAGGCCGCGGTGGGCGATCACGACGAGAACATCGACTTCGACGCCATGGTCAAGACCGTGGGCGCCGAACTGGCCGAGCGCGTGCGCGACGCCACCCTGCGCATCTACCGCTTCGCCGCCGACTTCGCCGCCGAGCGCGGCATCCTGCTGGCCGACACCAAGTTCGAGTTCGGCACCGACGCCGACGGGCGCCTGTACATCATGGACGAGATGCTGACCCCGGACTCCTCGCGCTACTGGCCGGCCGACCAGTACGAAGTCGGGACCAGCCCGCCGAGCTACGACAAGCAGTTCGTGCGCGACTACCTGGAGACGCTGGACTGGGGCAAGACCGCGCCCGGCCCGCGCCTGCCGCAGGAGGTGATCGACCGCACCCGCGCCAAGTACGCCGAAGCGCTGCAGCGGCTGGCGGGGATTTCGGTGGACTGAGTGGATCGTGCGCCGGGCGCCGGCGCGTGAGGGTGGTCGCGGAAGGCGGCCGCCTTGCGGCCCGTGAGGTAATCGCTCCCGCTTCACGAGCAGATGGTCATGGATGTTCCTCGCGAACCAGCTGTGATCCGTCGCGATGTGCTGGTGTTTGATAGCGGGTTGCTCGGGCTACTTTCCGCCCTTGCATTGTCAGTTGTAGCGATGGCGGCAATGCCCCGCCCCGACTTCACGACATGATGATCCTGGTGAACTAAACTCATCCGCCCGCGGGGCGATTGCCCGCCCGACCCGATCAGGAAGATCCGTTGGCTACCGCACGCCCCATTCTGATGTCCCTGGCATTGGCCGCGGCCCTGGTTGCGTGCAAGGCGCAACCGGCTGGCTCCACGGTCACTGCGGCGGCTGGCGCGCCCGCGCAGACCGCACCCGCCGCAGCCGCCGCAGCCGCCCCGCGTTGCCAGGACGCCGATTTCGATGCCTTCCTCAAGCGCTTCAGCGCCGACATCGCAGTCCAGGAGAAGGCGACCGCCAACCCGTTGACGATGATCCACATCGACCCGGACGCGCAGCCGGAACCGGCGCCGGTGACCCGCAACGTGCCCCTGGCCGAGGTCGAATGGCCGGTGATCCCGAACCTGGAGGCAGCCCGCAAGGGCGGGCGCGAGGTCGTGGTGACGCAGAACGCCGAGGGCCGGCAGGTCCTGGTGCGCACGCCCGATACCAGCGACCAGCAGGTCTACCAGTTCGCGCAGAAGCCGTGCTGGACGCTGGTTCGCGTAGACGATCAGGCCGTGTAACCGACGCGCTCTGGCCGCATGGCGCGGGCACTCCCTCAGCCCTCATTTCCTTCACCAAGCTGTATCCCTCCAGCGTTACATTTCCGCGATCCTGCTCGCACGTGAGGTAAAGATGCGTTCGTCCCGTCCTTCCCGCCGCCTCAGCAATCGCGTTGTGTGGCCTGCCGTTTCGGTGTTGCTACTCGCGCTGAGCGCATGCAGCAACGGCCAATCCGCTGCCCCTGCCGCCGTGGCCGCAACCGACCCCACGCCCGCCAAAGCTCCTCCCGCCGCAGCCCCAGTTGCGGACGCCACATCGAACGACGAAGTACAGCAACTGCTGCAGTCGAGCGGCGTGCAATGCGAAGACAGCAAGACGGCACGGAACTGCACGGCAGGCAATCTGGACGCGGGCGACTACTACGACGTCGAACTGACCGCAGACTGTGGCGCGCAGGGATTCTTCGCAGGCGTTGCCAACGCCAAGGGCACGCCTGCGCTGAATGTCGTGCCGACCACGGGGAGCCATGCCGCACCGAGGGCCACTTTCTCGCAAGGGCAACTCGTTTGTGTCCAAGGCATCGCCCGCGCCGGCCAAAATCCTATGTACTACTACGTCGTCGCGATTCCGGCAGACAGCGTGGCGCAATGCAAGGGCAATGCGCTATGCCAGCAGTATGGGGACCGCCCGATCCAGTGGTCCTCCCGTGCAAGCGGCGATGCCTGCCATGTCGCCGCGCCGGGTCGCTATGCTGGCAACTGCGCGCAAGGCTGGGTCAGCGCCAGCGCGCTGGACGTGTTTTCAAACGGAATGTAGCAACCGTCCCCACAAGCACGCGTGCTTGTCCATTCGCAAGGAGAGCAAGGTATGTCGGACCCCAAAATCACTCGACTCGTCAGCAGCGTCGGCACCACGCGCACGGTAGAGATGGACGATGGAAGTACCGTCAGCCGATCAGGTGGATCGGTGTCGTGGCGTAACAACAACCCCGGCAACCTCAAGTTCGAGTTCGCTGGCAGCGCAGACAAAACAGCCAACAGCCAGCGTACACGCGAGGAGGCATTGCAGTCAGCGCAGAGCACCTATCGCGGCGTCGTGGGTCTCGACCAATGGGGCAATGCTGTTTTTGAAAGCTACGAGGCGGGCCGTGCTGCCAAGATACAACTGCTGGAGCGACGCTTCGGCAACGACACGGTCGAACAGATGCTGCCGCGCTACTCGAAGGCCGATTACAGCGGCACCACGCATCATCGCGAACAGGCCGCCACCATTTTCACGGAGGGCGACCGCCAAGGCGTGGACCTGCGTAATAAAACGGTTGCGCAGATGAGCGAGCGCGAGCGCGAAGCGCTGGCCGACGGCATCAGGCGCTTTGAGGGTTGGCGAGCGGGCGAGGTCACAGTCCAAACACCCGCTCAGACCACGGCACAGACCGTGGCGCAACCGACGTCCCCAGCTACGCCCGCTGCATCGAGTCCTGCCCCCGCGACATCCGATAGACCCAGCGCGGCGGTCTACAACGAGGCGTACCAGCACTTCTTCAACGAAGGCCGGCACTACGAATACGGTCGTCCGGACCATCCCAGGCCCGGGCGCGACAGCAGCCGCCTGGAGCGCGATGGCGATGGCGACGGTCGCCTTGGCGTGGATTGTTCGGCCTTCGTGTGGCGCGGACTCAAGAACGCCGGCTACGACGTACCGGGCGAGAATGCCGCAGGATTCACCACCGCCAAGCTCTTCAATGGCTCGCAGGTCACACCGTATGCGCGCGAGCATTTCGATGTCACCTCCGCGGCGGAAGCACGCAAACCCAATGGCTCATTGCACCAGGGCGATCTGCTGCTGTTTTCTTCGCCGAAGGGGCAACACATCGGCATCTTCAAGGGGTACGACGAGGCGGGAAACATCCAGTTCATCGGCTCGCAAGGCAGGACCGGACCGGCGGAGGTCACGATTAGCCCAGGCGGCTACTGGGATGGAGGCGGCACCCGCATCGTGGGCGCGTTGACCCCCAAGCCGGAGTTCCAGGTTCGTGCACCATTGCATGGCAATGGCGAAGTTCCTGCACGGCAAGCATCCGCCGCACCTGCAGAAACCCACGGCGCCAAGAGTGTCTCCATGGCCGATGGTCTGCTCAAGCAGGGCGAGCGCGGCAATGAAGTGGAAGCGTTGCAGCGTCAGCTCAACCGCATGGGCGTGCGAGACGCGCAAGGCAAGGCGTTGGCCGAGGATGGACGCTTTGGCGAGCACACCCGCGAGGCGGTCATCGCCTTCCAGAAACAGCGCGGCCTCACCCAGGACGGCATCGTCGGCCGCGACACCCGGGCCGGGCTCGCCGCCGCCGAGCAGGCCCAGGCCAAGCCGGCGAAAGGCCTGCAGCTGGGCGAGCCGGGGCATCCGGATACGCCGCTGTACGACAAGATGCGCACGGAAGCCGATCGCGGTGCCGAGAAGGCCAATCCGCCGCACGCCAAGCTCTCGAACGAGGCGGTGGCCAACCTCACGCTGCAGGCCAAGCAGGCCGGGATCGACAGTCCCGACAAGCTGAAGGAGGTCAATGTAGCCAACGACAAGGCCTTCGTCGCCGGGACCACGCCGGGCTTCCGTGCGGTGGTGGACCTGCAGCAGCCGGCACCGCCGCTGGAGCAGACCAGCGCGCAGCTGGCCCGCCAGTCCGCGCAGCAGCAGGAAACGGTGCAGCGCGAGCAGCAGCAGGAGACGAACAGGAGCATGGCGCGCGCCTGAGTGCAGGCGTGATGGAGCGATCGCGCCGGTGTGGCGCGATCGCTCTTTTCCCCGGCACTGCGTTCCCCAGCATTGCGGCATCTCGCCGCCCTCTGCGCAGCGAGGACGCCAGCAGCAGGCACCGCCAAACGCCATCGCAGGTCGCCGCCGGAGCGCGTGGCCGGCAACCGCACCGCACGACGTCCCTCGCCCCACGCACACCGGTGTCTCCGCATCGCGCCGGCGATGGCGCTATGCTGGAGCGGTTCCTGGGAGGGAAGATGGATACCACCGCCTACGCGCGCCCGATCGACCGCTATTTCGCCAGCTATTCCGACGATCACCGCAATGCCGCCAACCAGCGCATCCACGTGGTCGCGGTGCCGGCGATCCTGTGGTCGGTGGTGGCCCTGCTGTGGTGCATCCCGGTCGGCGGCACCTGGTTCCAGAGCGGGCTGTGGGCGGCGCTGGGCATGTTCGCGGCATGGATGTACTACAACCGCCTGTCGCGCCCGCTGGGCTACGGCATGCTGGCGGCGTTCTTCTTCTGCGGTTGCCTGTGCCGGCTGCTGGAAGCGCACCTGGGCCTGCAGGGGCTGCTGTGGCTGGCGATCGGCGTGTTCGTGGTGGCCTGGATCGCGCAGTTCATCGGACATGCGCTGGAAGGCCATCGACCCAGCTTCCTCACCGATCTGACCTATCTGCTGATCGGCCCGGCCTGGGTGCTGGCCAAGCTGTACCGGCGCATGCACTGGCGCTACTGAGCGCGGCCAGCAACACCACCGCGCATCGCCAGGCGGACGCAGGCGCTGCCGGGATTCCTCCACCGGCCGCGCCTACGCGCTGCCCGCATCGCGCCAGCGAGGACGCGACGCCGTGTCAGCCCTACTGCGCCGTGTCCCCGGCCTCAAGGCCCAACATCGCCGCATCCGGCGCGAAGGCGCGCGGCGCGTAGCCGAAATCCTGCTGCGCCGGTTGCAGGTCGAATGCCAGGTCCTCGCGCATGCGCTGCAGCGCGGCGCGGTTCATGCCCTGCAGGCGGCCGCAGGCGTGGGCCAGCGTCAGCGCCAACGCGAACGCCGCATGTGGCAGCGATAGCAGCCGCGCCGGCGGCCGCAGCGCGGCCAGCACCCGCCGCACCATCTCACGGTAGCTGAGCGTCTCGCCGCCACCGAGGGCGTAGCTGCGCCCGTGCGTGGCCGGGTGCGCCAGCACCGCCAGCGCCGCGTCGGCCAGGTCCTGCACGTGCACCGGCTGGCGCAGGCCGCTGGCGCTGCGCGGCAGCACGAACCAGCCGGTGCGCCGCGCCAGTGCCGCGATCGCGCTGAGGGTGCGGTCGCGGCCGGCGCCGTAGACCAGGGTCGGCCGCAACACCGTCGCCGCCGCGCCGCGTTCGGCGGCCACCGCGAACACGATGGCTTCGGCCTCGCGCAGGCGCCGGGCGACGTCGCGTTCGGCGGCGTCCAGCGAGTCGCGCTTGACCTCCAGGCTGGTGGAGCCGAAGGCGACCACGCGCGAAGCGGCGACGGGCGCGCGCCGATACCAGTCGGCGAAAGCGTCCAGCGGCCCGCAACTGAACACCACCTCCGCCGCCACCGGTGGCGCCTGCAGCGCACTGAGTTCGCCGGCATGCCAGTGCAGGCCGCGGTGCGCCGCGCGCGCCTGCCGGGAGTAGGCGTGCACCTCCCATCCGTCGGCCAGCAGGCGGCGCAGCAGGCGCTCGCCGATCTGGCCGCTGCCGCCGAACACCAGTGCGATGCGCGGTGGCGCGACGGTCGTCGGAGAAGCGGAGGCAGCGGCGAGCGAATCTGTCATCGGCACAGGATAGTGCGTGCGCCGCCGTTTGCGGCTGGAATCACCCGGCATCCGCACGCTGCACGGCATGCGACGGCCGGTGGAGGCGGACAAGGCGACACGTGGCGCGGACACACGCAGCGGCCAACGATCGCCAAGCGCACCGACGACCTGGTACGGCCGCACGCACCGGCACCCGGATGGAGAGCGACGCGCGACGCGCTGCAGAATGCGCTCACCCACGGCGATGCTTGCGCCACACGCAAAGCGCACGCCGCATGGCGCGCATGGCGTGTGGCGCATCGCCAGCGTTCGATCACCCCCCTCCCGCCCGCACTCGCAAGCGCATCACCTGCGCACCGCTACGCTGTCGGCATGACCGTGCACGCCTTCCGTTCCCGCGCCGGCCACCGCCGTGACGCGCCTGTTACACTCGGGCTCCTGCTCGCGAATCTCGTATTCCCTGCATGATCCCAGCCCTCGACCTCCTGCTGGCCTTGCCGTTTCTGATGGCGGCGGCCGTCGTCGCCCTGCGCCACCGCTCGCGTGCCACCCTGGCCTGGGCCGCGGCGCTGGCGCCGTTGGCGGGCCTGGCGGTGCTCGGCGCGCTGACGCCCACCGTGCTCGACGGCGGCATCGTCCGTGCCGACCACGCCTGGCTGCCGCAGATCGGCCTGCAGTTCTCGCTGCGCCTGGACGGGCTGGCCTGGATGTTCGCCGGCCTGGTGCTGGCGATCGGCGCGCTAGTGGTGATGTACGCGCACTATTACCTCAGCGCGCGCGAGAACGCGGCGCGCTTCTACGCCTGCCTGCTGCTGTTCATGGGCGCGATGCTGGGCATGGTGATTGCCGGCAACCTGTTGCTGCTGATGGTGTTCTGGGAACTGACCAGCATCAGTTCGTTCCTGCTGATCGGCTTCTGGTCGCACCGCCAGGACGCGCGCGACGGCGCGCGCATGGCCCTGGTGATCACCGGCGGCGGTGGCCTGGCGCTGCTCGGCGGCGTGCTGCTGCTGGGGCGCATCGTCGGCAGCTACCAGCTCGACGCGGTGCTCGCCGCCGGCGACGTGATCCGCGCCAGCCCGCTGTATCCGTGGGCGCTGGGGCTGATCCTGCTCGGCATCTTCACCAAGAGCGCGCAGTTCCCGTTCCATTTCTGGCTGCCGCACGCGATGGCCGCGCCCACCCCGGTGTCGGCCTATCTGCATTCGGCGACGATGGTGAAGGCCGGCGTGTTCCTGCTGGCGCGGCTGCATCCGGCGCTGGCCGGCAGCGACCTGTTCTTCTACACGGTCAGCGGCGTCGGCGCGATCACCCTGCTCACCGGCGCCTGGTTCGCGATCTTCCAGCACGACCTCAAGGGCCTGCTGGCGTATTCGACGATCTCGCACCTGGGCCTGATCACCATGCTGTTCGGGCTGTCCACGCCGATGGCGGTGGTGGCCGGCGTGTTCCACATCCTCAACCATGCGGTGTTCAAGGCCTCGCTGTTCATGGCCGCCGGCATCATCGACCACGAGACCCACACCCGCGACATGCGACGGCTCGGCAACCTGCGCCGCTGGATGCCGATCACCAGCGCGCTGGCGATCACCGCCTCGCTATCGATGGCCGGCATCCCGCTGCTCAACGGCTTCCTGTCCAAGGAGATGTTCTTCGCCGAGGCGCTGGGCGCGGACGGCCCGGCGGCGATGCGCGTGTTCACCGCGACCTCGGCACTGCTGGCCGGCGTGTTCGGCGTGGCCTACAGCCTGCGCTTCGTCTACGAGACGTTCTTCGGCAAGGGCCCGCGCGACCTGCAGACGATGCCGCACGAGCCGCCGCGCTGGATGAAGATTCCGGTGGAGATCCTGGTGCTGGTGTGCGTGGCGGTCGGCATCGTGCCGGCGCTGACCGTGGCGCCGGTGCTGCGCAGCGCCGCCGGCGCGATCCTCGGCAACGCCCTGCCCGACTACAGCCTGGCCGTCTGGCACGGCTGGAACGCACCGCTGGCGATGAGCATCGCCGGCGTGGTCGGCGGCGTCGCGCTGTATTTCGGGCTGCGCCGGCTGACCGCGCTGTACACCGAGGTGCGCCGCTCGCTGGGCAAGCGCGTGTTCCACTGGCACGTGCAGACCCTGTTCGGCGTGGCCGCCCGCTTTACCCGCTTGCTCGCCAACGGCAGCCTGCAGCGCAGCCTGCGCTGGCTGGTGCTGGCCGCGGTGGTGGTCGTGGCCGCGCCGCTGCTGCACGCGCCGCCGCTGTGGCAGCAGTGGCCGGCGCCGCAGGGGATGCCGCTGCTGGGCTGGGGCCTGTGGCTGCTGATCCTCAGTTGCGCGTTGTCCACGCTGTTCCTGTACCAGCAGCGGCTGCTGGCGGTGCTGGTGCTGGGCGGCAGCGGGCTGGGCGTGAGCCTGGTGTTCGTGTTCCTGTCCGCGCCGGACCTGGCGCTGACCCAGTTGCTGGTGGAGATGGTGACCCTGGTGCTGATGCTGCTGGGCATGAACTACCTGCCCAAGGCCTCGCCGCCGGAACCGCGGCGTTGGCGCCGCTGGCGCGATGCGGCCCTGGCAATCGTCGCCGGCGGCGGCATGGCCCTGCTGGCGTATTCGGTGATGACCCGGCCAGCGACGACGATGGCCGGCGAACTGCTGCAGCGCGCGCTGCCGGAAGCCTACGGCCGCAACGTGGTCAACGTGATCCTGGTGGACTTCCGCGGCTTCGATACCTTCGGCGAGATCACCGTGTTCGGCATCGCCGCGCTGGTGGTGCACGCACTGCTGCGGCGCGCGCGGATGGCGCCGGAGAAGGTGATGCCCGGTCCGCCGATCAAGCTGCCGGTGCCAGCCGACCTGGCGCAGCTGATGTTCCCGCTGACCCTGACCGTGTCGATCTTCCTGTTCCTGCGCGGCCACAACGCGCCCGGCGGCGGCTTCATCGCCGGGCTGGTGCTGGCGGTGCCGCTGCTGATGCAGTACGTGATCCAGGGCGCGGCCTCGGTGGAGTCGCGCTTCGGCTTCGACTACATCCGCTGCATCGGCCTGGGCCTGCTGCTGGCCACGCTCGGCGGCATGGCCTCGATGCTGTTCGGAGTGCCGTTCCTGACCAGCGGCCATCTGGATCTGCAGTTGCCGCTGATCGGCACGGTTCCGCTGGCCAGCGCGCTGGTCTTCGATACCGGCGTGTACCTGGTGGTGTTCGGCGGCACCATGCTGACGCTGTCGATGATGGGCACGATCAAGCCCTCGCGCACCCGCGATTCGCAGCGCGGGCAGATCGACCCGGCGCGGCGTTCGCCCATCACCGGGGAGATGCACTGATGGAACTGGCACTGGCGAGCGCGATCGGCGTGCTGACCGCGGTGGGCGTGTACCTGCTGCTGCGCGCGCGCAGCTTCGACGTGATCCTGGGCATGACCGTGCTGTCCTACGCCACCAACCTGCTGATCTTCGCCGGCGGCCGGCTGGTGCAGGGCAAGGCGCCGGTGCTGCGCGACGGCATCGCCCCGACCCTGGCCGAGCACGCCGACCCGCTGCCGCAGGCGCTGGTGCTGACCGCGATCGTGATCGCCTTCGCGATGACCGCGGTGAGCATCGTGCTGGCCATGCGCAGCCGCGGCGACAACCACAGCGACCACGTCGATGCGCGCCCGGACACCGACCCCGCCGATGGGGAGGCGCCATGACCCATCTGCTGATCCTGCCGATCCTGATCCCGTTGCTCGGCGCGGCGCTGTCGCTGTTCGCCGAGCACCGCCGCTACGGTCGCAAGGTGCGCCGCGCGGTGGCGTGGACCGCGATGACGGCGCTGGCCGCGGCGGTGCTGGCGCTGTGCGTGCAGGTGAGCGACGGTCAGGTCCATGCCTACCTGCTCGGCGACTGGCCCTCGCGGCTGGGCATCGTGCTGATGGCCGACCGCCTGTCGGCATGGATGCTGGCGACCACCACCCTGCTCGCCGGCGCCTGCCTGCTGCACGCCTGCGCCGGTTGGGACCGGCGCGCACCGCATTTCCATGCGCTGTTCCAGTTCCAGCTGGTCGGCCTCAACGGCGCGTTCCTGACCGGCGACGTGTTCAACCTGTTCGTGTTCTTCGAGGTGATGCTGATCGCCTCCTACGGCCTGCTGCTCAGCGGCGGGCGCAGCCTGCGCCTGCGCGTGGGCTTCCATTACGTGGTGTTCAACGTCACCTCCTCCACCGTGTTCCTGATCGCGCTGGGCCTGCTGTATGCCCTGCTCGGTTCGTTGAACATGGCCGAGCTGTCGCAGCGCGTGGCGCAGGCGCCGCCGCAGAACGTGGCGCTGATCAAGGCCGCGTTCGGCCTGTTGCTGCTGGTGTTCTGCGCCAAGGCCGCGCTGCTGCCGCTGTACCTGTGGCTGCCGGAAACCTATGCGCGGGCGCCGGCGGCGGTGGCGGCGCTGTTCGTGATCATGACCAAGGTCGGCCTGTACGCGGTGCTGCGGGTGAGCACGCTGATCCTCGGCAGCCAGGCGCAGGCGCTGGACGGCTACGGCCGCGACTGGCTGCTGTGGCTGGGCCTGGCGACGCTGCTGCTGGCCGCGCTGGGCGTGCTGGCGGCGGTGCGCCTGCGGGTGCTGATCGGCTACCTGGTGATCGTGTCGGCGGCCACGCTGTTCGTGGCCTTCGCCCTGGATGTGCCGGGCACGCTCGGCGCCGGTCTGTACTACCTGGCGCACAGCAGCTTCGTCGCCGCGGCGTTGTTCATGATCGCCGACCTGATCCGGCGCCGCCGCGGCGGCGCCGGCGACCGCAAGGAGATCATCGCGCCGCTGCCGGGCAAGACCGTGCCGGGCGTGCTGTTCCTGATCGCGGCGATCTCGGTGGCCGGGCTGCCGCCGCTGTCCGGCTTCCTGGCCAAGGTGGCGATCCTCAGCGCGACGCCGGGCGGGCTGACCGCGCCGGTGTGGGCGGCGGTGCTGCTCAGCAGCCTGATGGTGATCATGGGCCTGACCCGCGGCGGCGTGCGCCTGTTCTGGCGCGTGCCCGGCGACCAGGACACGGCCGAGGACGGCACCGTGGAGCTGCCGCGCCCGGCACCGCGCAAGGCGCCGGCACGGCCGCTGGAAACCGCCGCCACCGTGCTGCTGCTCGGCTACGGCGTGGCGATGACCGTGGCCGCCGGGCCGCTGCTGCGCTACAGCGAGGACGCCGCCGCACAACTGCTGCGCCCGGCCGACTACACCACCCAGCTGCGCGGCACCGCGCCGATCCTGCGGGAGCCCTGACATGTCCGCCCGTCCCTGGTCGCGCCGCCTGTTCCCGTCCTGGCCGCTGAGCCTGACCGTCACTGCGTTCTGGCTGCTGATGAGCGACAGCTTCAGTCTCGGCCAGGTGCTGCTGGGCGCGGTGCTGGGCGTGGCGGTGCCGCTGTTCGCCGCGCGCCTGGACCGCGAGTTCGCGCGCATCGGCTCGCTGCGCCCGGTGCCGAAGATGCTGTGCGTGGCGGCCTGGGACATCGTGCGCTCCAACGTGGTGGTGGCGCTGCAGGTGCTCGGCCCGGAGAAACGCATCCACCCCGGCTTCATCTGGGTGCCGCTGGACATCGCCAACATCCACGGCATCGCCGCGCTGACCAGCATGATCACCCTGACCCCGGGCACGGTGTCGGCGGCGCTGTCGGACGACCGCAAGTACCTGCTGGTGCACGTGCTGCACCTGGACGATGCCGAGACCGTGATCCGGCAGATCAAGACGCGCTACGAAGCGCCGTTGATGGAGATCTTCCCATGACCAGCCACATGTTCATCGAGACCACGATCGTCGTGTGCATGCACGTGGTGGCGCTGGCGATGCTGCTTGCGCTGTGGCGGCTGCTGCGCGGGCCAACCGTACCCGACCGCATCCTGGCGCTGGACACGCTGTCGGTGACCGCGATCGCCGAGCTGATGCTGTTCGGCATGTACCTGGATTCGCCGGTGTATTTCGAGGCGGCGCTGATCATCGCCATGCTCGGCTTCGGCAGCACCGTGGTGCTGAGCAAGTTCGTGCTGCGCCGGGACATCGTCGAATGATCGGCGTGCTGCAGGTCGGCCTGTCGCTGCTGCTGATCGTCGGCTGCTTCTTCATCCTGGTCGGCGCGCTGGGGCTGGTGAAGCTGTCGGACTTCTTCAAGCGCCTGCACGCACCGACCAAGGCCAGCACCCTGGGCGTGGGCTGCGTGCTGCTGGCCTCTGTCGGCTACCACCTGTTCCTGGGCCAGGACCCGCAGCCGCGCGAGTTGCTGATCACCGCATTCCTGTTCATCACCGCGCCGATCAGTGCGCACATGATGGCCAAGGCGGCGCTGTCGCTGATGCTGGAACAGCGCCCGCAGGTGCCGGGCAGCGACCACGCCGAGCAGGAAGGGCTGCCGCCGCCGGAGCAGCCGGAGGAGCGCTGAGCGCGCGGGTCTGCGTAGGAGCGGCTTTCCCGATTCCCGATTCCCCACTCTCGGCACTCACGCCAGCAACGCCAGCTCCAGTCCCACCCACGCCAGGAACGCCACCAGCAGCACCGCGCCCTCGCCGCGACTCAACCGCATGTCGCCGCGCAGCATCGGGTACAGCACCGCCGCCAGCGCGATCGCTGCCGGCAGTTCCAGGCGCACGAACGAGGCCGGCAACGGCAGCGGCCGCAGCGCCGCCATGCCGCCGATCACCACCAGCAGGTTGAACAGGCTCGAGCCCAGCACATGGCCGACCACCATGTCGCCCTGGCCCCGGCGCGCGGCGGCCACCGCGGCGGCGGCTTCCGGCAGCGCGGTGCCGATCGCCACCGGCAGCAGGCCGACCAGCAGCGGCGACAGGCCCCAGGCCGCACCCAGCCGCGGCGCGTGTTCCACCACCAGATTGGCGCCAGCGTTCAACAACACGAGAGCGATCAGCAGGCGCAGCAGATTCAGCACCAGCCCGGTGCGGGTCACCGCGTAGCCGGACACGCCAAGCTGGCGCGCGGCCGGTTCATGCCGCGCGCGCAGCAGCAGGAAGGCGACCACGCCGACGAAGGCCAGCAGCAGCGCCACGCCCTCAGCGCGCGAGATCGCGCCATCCAGGCCGAAGCCGATCAGCGCCAGCGTCGCCAGGGTCAGCAGCACCAGCAGTGGCGGCAGCAGGCGCGTGCGCAGCAGCAGCGGTGCCGCCAGCGCGGCCAGGCCCAGGGTCAGGCCGAGATTGGCCAGGTTGCTGCCGATCGCGTTGCCCAACGCCAGGTCCTGCGCGCCGGCGGCGTAGGCGCGCGCGTTGACCGCCAGTTCCGGCAGCGAGGTGCCGAAGGCCACCAGCAGCAAGCCGGCCACGAACGGCGAGGCGCCGCAGCGCTGCGCCAGGCCGGAGGCCGCCTTCACGATCGAGTCCCCGCCCAGCGCCAGGAACGCCAGCCCCAACAGCACCAATCCGATCGCACCGGCCATCGCCGACTCCCTGCCCGCAAGATGCGGCGATTCTATGCGCAGCGCCGATGACGCCGCCGTGGTCGTGCCTGCCCGGCCATGGCACGCTGCGACGGCCAGTCCCGCGCGCAACCCGCCGCCACTGCACTGCGTTCATGCCCGACCGTGTCTGCTAGCGCCTGCCGCGCGCCCGACCGCGTCCCTCCCCTCGCCTTCGCCACAGGAGCCGCCCATGTCCCGTCCCGATCCCACGCCGCCGCCGCGGCGGCCCTGGCTGGCGCTGGCCGGCATCGCCGCGATCGCCGCGGCACTCGCCGCCGCCTTCGCCTGGAGCGCCGGCTGGCTCGGCGGCCCGCAACGGCTGACCGCGCAGCGCATGACCGACGCCATCGAAGCCGGCGGCCCGCCGCATCCGGGCTTCCGCCGTGCGCACAGCAAGGGCGTGTGCGTCAGCGGCCATTTCGAGGGCAACGGCCAGGGCAGCGCGCTGTCCTCGGCACGGGTGTTCGCGCAATCCTCGGTGCCGGTGCTGGGCCGCCTGTCGATCGGCGGCGGCGACCCGCACGGCGCCGACGGCGCCGCCCGCGTGCGCAGCATGGCGCTGCAGTTGCGCAGCGACGACGGCCAGGAATGGCGCACGGCGATGAACAGCTTCCCGTTCTTCGTGGTCGCCAGCACCGAGGGCTTCATGGCGCAGACGCTGGCCGCGCGGCCGGATCCGGCCACCGGCAAGCCGGATCCGGCGAAGATGGCGGCGTTCCTGCAGCGCTATCCGGAAGCGAAGAAGTTCCAGGAGTGGGCCAAGACCGCACCGTGGTCCAACAGCTGGGCCAACACCCAGTACAACGGCGTCAACGCGTTCCGCTTCACCGCCGCCGACGGCAGCACGCATGCAGTGCGCTGGTCGATGCGCCCGCAGACCCCGTTCGCGCCGCTGTCGGCCGAGCAACGCGCCAAGGCCGACGCCGACTTCCTCAGCGAAGACCTGCAGGCGCGGCTGGCGCGCGGTCCGCTGCGCTGGGACCTGGTGCTGACCGTGGCCGCGCCCGGCGACCCGGTCGACGATCCGTCGCAGCCGTGGCCGCAGGACCGCCAGCAGGTGGTCGCCGGCACCCTGGTGCTGGACCATGCCGAGCCGCAGGCCACCGGGCCGTGCCGCGACCTCAACTACGATCCGCTGATCCTGCCGCACGGCATCGCCGGCTCCGACGATCCGATCCTGGCCGCGCGCTCGGCGGTGTACTCGCAGTCCTTCAACCGCCGCGAGCGCGAGATCGCCCGCGGCCAGGCGCCCGATGCGACCGGCAAGCCGCACGGAGGTGCGCAATGAACCGCGACGACCGCTCCGCGCACTTCAACCTGCTCGCGCGCGTCCTGCACTGGCTGATGGCGGCGATGATCCTGACCATGCTGTTCGTCGGCGTGGGCATGGTCGCCTCGGTGTCGCAGCGGCCCTGGCTGCTGAACCTGCACCGCCCGCTCGGCATCGCCATCGGGTTGCTGGTGCTGGTGCGCCTGGGCAACCGCCTGCGGCACCGGCCGCCGCCACTGCCGGCCGACCTGCCGCGCTGGCAAAAAGCCGCCGCGCACGCCTCGCACTGGCTGCTGTACGCGCTGATGCTGGCGATGCCGCTGCTGGGCTGGTCGATGCTCTCGGCCGGCGGCTATCCGATCGTGCTGTGGCCGGGCGTGCAGTTGCCGCCGATCGCCCCGCACAGCCCGGCGCTGTACGCCTGGCTGCGCAGCGCGCACGGCTGGCTGGCCTACCTGCTGTTCGCCACGGTGCTGATGCATCTGTGCGCGGCGCTGTTCCATGCCTGGGTACGCCGCGATGGCGTGTTCTCGAGCATGGCGCGCGGCGCGGCGACGCCTGCAGCGCCACGCGACAAGGCGTAGTCCACCCGACGACGCGACACGCGGGGCGCAACGCGTGCGTCCCGCGCTGCGCACGCTAGCGGCGTCACGCGCACGTCGATCGGCCAGTGCGGTGCGGCCTGTCTCCCTGGCGACGCCACGCGTTTGTGTCGCCCCCGACATGGTCCCGGTCCCGGGCCGCCGTTACACTTGTCGGCGGACGGGCGCGCTGGTCAGCGCTTTCGCGCGCTACCGCCTGTCGCCGGCCTTCTCGGTGCAGCTCAACCTCAACAACCTGCTGGACAAGCGTTACTACGCGCAGATCTACGGCTACGGCGCCTGGGGCGAACCGCGCAACGGCACGCTGAGCTTCAGCTGGTCGTTCTGAGTCGGCAGGCCGCGCGCGGGTGCTGACGCTGGCACGGCCGCGGCGCAGGCGCGCGACCGCGGCACTGCATGCACGGGATGGAGGCGGCCTAGGCCTCGGCGATGCGCAGCGGTGCGTCGCCAGCGGCAGCGACCCGGTTGCGGCCGCTGCGCTTGCCGCGGTACAGCGCCGCATCCGCGCAGCGCAGCAGTTCCTCGGTGCTGCGGCCGTGGTCCGGATAGGCGGCCACGCCGATCGACACGGTCACCGGCGGCAGCGCCTGACCCTGGTGCTGCACCTGCAGGTTCGCCACCGCGGCGCGGATCTGCTCGGCGCGGCGCTGCGCCACGTCGGCGGCGGCGCCCGGCAGGATCACCGTGAACTCCTCGCCGCCGTAGCGACAGGCGATGTCCTCCGGCCGCACCAGCCCGGCCAGCAACTGACCGAACGCCGCCAGCAAGGCATCGCCGCCGGCGTGGCCGAGGCGGTCGTTGAGCGCCTTGAAGTGGTCCAGATCCAGCATCATCAGCGCCAGCGGCTGCTCACGGCGCTCGCAGCGCGCCAGTTCGCGCACCAGCGATTCTTCCAGGTAGCGGCGGTTGTACAGCCCGGTCAACGGATCGCGGATCGACTGCGTGCGCAGGCGCTGGCGCAACTGCAGGTTGTGCAGCGCCATCGCCAGCTGTTCGGCCACCACCTCGACCAGGGGCAGGCGCTCGAGCAGGGTCGGATCGCGGCTGGACAGATGGATCAGCCCCAGCGGCTCGCCCTGCACCATCATCGGCACGCAGGTGCCATGGCGTGCCACGCCGGCGGCGTGCGCGCAGGCCGGCGCGGCGCCGGGCCGCTGGATCTGGGGGGCGCGGCTGCGCAGGCCTTCGCAGCCGCTCAGCGACAGCGACGGCGCGCACACCGCATCCTCGCCCCAGTGCGCGACACAGACCGCCTGCTCGCCCGCCGCGTCGGTGCAGTACACGCTGCAGCCGGCGTCGCCGAGCAGGCGCTCCAGCGCCTGCCGCGCGACCTCCACCGCCTCGTCCTGCTGCACGCAGCTCTGCAGTCCGCGGCTGCAGCGGTTGAGCGTGCGCAGATCCTGTTCGGTGCGCTGCATCTGCTGCACGGTGCCCACCAGCAGCGCATTGGCATGGTGACCGCGCTGCTCGGCCTGGCTGCGGCGGCCGATCTCGCGGCGCAGCAGCAGGTACAGGCCCAGGGTCAGCGCACACACGGTGGGGATGCCGATCACCGCCAGCCGGCGCAGCAGGTCGGCGTTGGCGGCGGTGGAGCGGGCGCTGCTGGCCAGCGCCGCGCGCTCGCTGCGCACCAGGCTGTCGGTGCTGCGCCGGATCGCCTGCGACATCAGGCGGCCCTGGCGGGCGCGCTCCGGGTCCGGCTTGCGCATGCCTGCCGCCCTGCCCTGGAAGCGGGTCACGGCGAGCGCGCTGTCGCGCATGCGCGCCTCGATCTGCGCCTGGACTTCCTGTAGCCGCTGCTGCTGCGCGGGGTTGCCCTGCAGCAGCGTGGCCAGTTGCTGCAGCCGCGGCGGCAGCGCGCGCTGGCACGCCCGGAAATCGGCCAGGTGTTCGCGGCTGTCCAGCAGCAGGAAGCCGCGCAGCGAGGCATCGCAGTCGGCAAGGTTCAGCTGCAGGCCGTTGATCTCGGCAATGACCCGGTGGCTGCGCTGCACCGCGGCCGCATCGGCGAGAAAGCGCTCGCTGCCCACCAGCACGCCGCCACTGATGCCCAACAGCAGCAGCAGGGCCAGCGGCACGCCATAGCGGTTGATCGTGGTGGAGGGCATGGCGTTGGCCAATGGGAGGAAGGAAGGCCGCGCGCGCCCTGCACTGCGCTGCGCAGTCAAGCGCAGGGAGCCACGCAAGTTTCAGGCCGAACCGCGCGCCGCATCACAGCCAGCCCTTCTGCCGGGCCAGCCGCGCCGCCTCGATGCGGTTGCCGACCCCGAGCTTGCCGATCGCCTCGGACAGGTAGTTGCGCACCGTGCCCGACGACAGCCCCAACTGCGTGGCGATGTCGCCGGCCGAGGCGCCCTCGCCGGCCAGGCGCAGCACCTGGCGCTCGCGGTCGTTGAGCGGGTCGGCCTCGGACCAGGCTTCCAGCGCCAGTTCCGGGTCGATCGCGCGGCCGCCGCGGTGCACCTGGCGGATCGCCTCGATCAGCCGCTGCGGCGGCGCATCCTTGAGCAGGTAGCCGCCGACCCCGGCGTCCAGGGCGCGGCGCAGGAAGCCGGGGCGGGCGAAGGTGGTGACGATGATGACGCGCACCGGCAGTTGCTGGCGCTGGATGCGCTGGGCCAGCTCCAGGCCGCTGAGGCCGGGCATCTCGATGTCGGTGACCAGCAGGTCCGGCGCATGCGCCTGCAGCGCGCGCCAGGCGGCTTCGCCGTCGGCCGCGCTGGCGACCAGGTCGAGATCCGCTTCCAGGCCCAGCAGTGCGCCCAGCGCACCGCGCACCATTGCCTGGTCCTCCGCCAGCACTAAACGAATCACGGCACCCCCCGGTCCTTGTCGGCCCATTGTAGTGCCCGGGCCGGGCCGGCGCTCAGCCGAGCGCGGCGTCCTGGTCCACCGGGGACTGCATCCGCGCGGCCGGCGCGGCATCCGCCATCGCCGCCTCGACCCGCGGCAACGGCGCGGCGGCGACCAGGCAGGTGCCCAGGCCGCGCTCGGAGGCGATGCGCAGGCTGCCGCCCACCGCCTCCAGCCGCTCGCGCATGCTGCTCAGCCCGGTGCCCGGCTGCAGCGCGCCGCCACGGCCGTCGTCGCGCAGTTCCAGCAGCGCCTGGCCGCGCTCGCACCACAGCCGCAACTGCGCGTGGCTGGCACGCGCGTGGCGCTGGATGTTGGTGGCGGCCTCGCGCAGCACCAGCGCGAACACCGTCTCCAGCTGTGGGCACGGCGGCAAGGCCTCGACCTGGTAGCGGAAGGTCACCCCCGACGACTCCAGCAGCAGCTTGGCCGAGGCGATCTCCGCCGCCAACTGCGCCGCGCGGATGCCGCTGACCGCACGCCGCACCTGGCCCAGCGCCTCGCGTGCGACCTGGCCCACTTCCTCCATCTCGCGCTGCGCCGCGGCGGCGTCGTGGGCGAGCAGGCGCGTGGCCAGGTCCGACTTCAATGCCACCAGCGACAGGGTGTGGCCGAGCAGGTCGTGCAGGTCGCGACCGATGCGCTCGCGCTCGGCCACCGCCGCCAGGCGCCGCACTTCCTCGTGGCTCAGGCGCAGCTGCGCCTCGCCGCGCGCACGGCGCTCGAAACTGATGTTCATCAGCCCCACCGACAGGCCGACCACCATCGCGCTGACCATGTACAGCGGCGACCAGCCGCGCAGCGTCCAGGCCAATGCGAACGAGGCCAGCACCAGCAGCATCGCCGCCACCGCCCGCTTCGGCTCGAAGCAGAACGCCAGGAAGGCGCAGGCATAGATGATGTAGCACTGCGCGCCGGGGTTGTACGGCAGCACCACGAACGCCAGCGCCGCCATGCCGGCCACGCACCAGGGCAGGTAGCGCCGGTGGCGGTAGTAGGCCACGTAGTACAAGGCCAGGAACATCAGATAGCTGGCCAGCGTCGGCGGGAACCAGTTGTGGAAGTAGTACGGCTCGTACAGCGGAGTGACGAACAGCCAGATCGACCACACCAGCGACAGCCACACGAACCAGTGGGTGCTGGACTTGGCCGAGCTCCAGCCGATGCGGCGGGCGATCAGCGAGTCGGGCGAGGCGTGCAGCAAGGCGATCACGTCGGGCTCCCAGGGCGGCACGGCCGCCGCAGCGCATAGCTTAGCGAAGGCGCCGGCGCGCGAAACCGCGCGGCGACGCCGGGATCGGCACGGCGCACCATCAGCCGCGACGCAGGCGCCGCTGCGCCAGTGCGTAGAACACCACCGTCACCGCCAGCAGCGCGATGACATGGCCGGCACTGCCGTGGCCGTCGCCCTGCCCGACCACGCGCAGCGCCAGCTGGCCCAGGTGATAGGACGGCCACAGCGGCGCCAGCGTGGTCAGCCACGCCGGCAGCAGTTGCAGCGGGATCCACAGCCCCGACAGGAACGCCATCGGCAGGTAGATCAGGTTGACCAGCGCCGGCGCACCGCTGCCGCCGGCATAGGCGCCCAGCGCCAGCCCGATCGCGCAGAACGGCAGCGTGCCCAGCACGTCGACCAGCAGCAACCCGATCCGCTGCGCCGGCGTCAGCATGACCCCGCCGAGCAGCGCGGCCAGCACCTGCAGCAATACGCCGATCACCAGCGCAAAGGCCATCGCCAGCGCGGTGCGCGCCAGCAGCAGGGCCAGCGGCGGCACCGGCATCGCCCGCTTCAGCGCGAGCAGGCCGCGTTCGCGGTCCAGGGCCAGGCCGACGCCGAACCCGAACAGGGCCGGCGCCATCACCCCGAACACGCTGTAGCTGGCCATCAGGTACACCGCCGCGTCGTGGCGCCCATGGTTGAGCAGCACCCCGAACAGCAGGTAGAACAGCGGCGGGAACAGCAGCGTGGGCAAGGCGAACGACGGCGTGCGCAGCCAGCGCAGCACCTCGTAGCGGATCTCGCGCAGCAACAGCGCGCCCTGGTCGCGCAACGACCAGGCGGCCGCCGGGGAAGCAACGGACAGATCGATCGGATTCATGCGGCCTCCGCGCGGGTGATGGCGAGAAAGGCGTCGGCGAGGCCGGCGCGGCGCACTTCCAGCGCCGTCAGCGCCGGATCGCTGGCGAGCAGCCGCGCCACCACCGGCTCGGCCGACTCGGCGACCAGCTCCAGCACCCCGTCGCGGCTCTCGGCGCGACGCACCTGTGGCCACTGCGCCACCTGCGCCGCCGGCAGCGCGCTGCGGCAGCGGATGGTGCATTGTTCGAAGCGCGCACGCAGCTCGGCGACGCTGCCCTCGGCGATCAGCGTGCCGCGCTGCAGCACCGCCACCCGGTCGGCCAGCGCCTCGGCCTCTTCCAGATAGTGCGTGGTCAGCAGCACCGCGCAGCCGTCGGCGACCAGTTCGCGGATCGCCCGCCACAGGCCCTGCCGCGCCTCGATGTCCAGGCCGGTGCTGGGCTCGTCCAGGAACAGCACCCGCGGCCGCCCGCAGATCGCCATCGCGAATTGCACGCGGCGCTGCTGGCCGCCGGACAGTTGGCCGTAGCGGCGTGCCATCACGCCATCCAGCCCGGCCAGCGCCACGCAGTCGGCGACGCTGCGCGGCTGCGGGTAGTAGCCGCGCGCCTGCAGCAGCAGTTCGCCCACGCGCAGGGTGTCCGGCAGCCCAGCGGTCTGCAGCATCGCCCCGGCCTGGCGGCGTGCGGCCAGCGCCCGCGGATCCTGCCCGCACAGGCGCACGCTGCCGGCGTCGGGCGTCTGCAGCCCGAGCAGCAGGCTCACCGCGGTGCTCTTGCCGGCGCCGTTGGCGCCCAGCAGCGCCAGCAACTGGCCGGGCCGCAGTTGCAGGTCGACGCCGTCGAGCGCGACCAGCGTCCCGTAGCGCTTGTGGACGCCGCTGAGCTGCGCCAGCGGCAACGCATCGTGATCGGGCATGGGACACTCCGGTGGTGGCAGGGAGTGCCTAGGCTGCGCCGCGGCGGAGTCGCCGCCCAGTGCGGCGCGTCAGCTGCAGTGGATGACATCTGTCACTGGCAGCCCCCGCACGATTGCCGCATGCTGCGATCCACGCCGAGGGGCGGCGTTCTCCCGCTACAGCGCATCGCAGAAAGTGACTTCCGGCCATGCCCACAGCGGCCGGTGGCTCGCACACTGCAGCGCGCCGACCGTTTCGTTCAAGGACACGATGAGTACTTCCTCCGACCTGCTCAAGGAACTCCGTATCGACCGCAAGGCGCCGCCGAGCGAGCCGCCGTCGCGGCGCGGGCTGTGGATCGCCGGGGTGCTGCTGGTGGTGCTGCTCGCCCTGGGCGCCGGCGGCTGGTGGCTGTTCGGCCGCAGCAAGCCGCTGGAGGTGCGCACCGCCGCGGTGGTGGCGATCGCCCCCGGCAGCAGCAGCGCCTCGGTGCTGGACGCCAGCGGCTATGTGGTGGCGCGGCGCATGGCCACGGTCTCGGCCAAGATCACCGGCAAGGTCCGCGATGTGCGCATCGAGGAAGGCATGCGCGTGGAGGAAGGCCAGGTGATGGCGACGCTGGATCCGATCGACGCCAATGCGCAGCGGGTGCTGTCGGCCTCGCAACTGGACGCGGCGCGCAGCCTGGTCGCCAACATGCAGGCGCAGGTGCGCCAGGCCGATGCCGACGCGCAGCGGCTGCAGACCCTGGCCAGCCAGCAACTGGTCTCGCGCTCGCAGTACGAGCAGGCGGTGGCGCAGCGCGATGCCCTGCGTGCGCAGTTGCAGAACGCGCAGCGCAACGTGGCGGTGGCCGGCAACCAATTGTCGATCTCCGATCTCAACGTGGACAACACCATCGTGCGTGCGCCGTTCTCCGGCGTGGTCACCGCCAAGGCGGCGCAGCCGGGCGAGATCGTCTCGCCGCTGTCGGCCGGCGGCGGCTTCACCCGCACCGGCATCGGCACCATCGTCGACATGGATTCGCTGGAGATCGAGGTCGAGGTGGGGGAGTCCTACATCGGCCGGGTCAAGCCGGGCATGCCGGTGGAAGCCACGCTCAACGCGTATCCGGACTGGAAGATCCCGGCCGAGGTGATCGCGATCATCCCCTCCGCCGACCGCGGCAAGGCGACGGTGAAGGTGCGCGTGGCGCTGAAGCAGAAGGACGCGCGGATCGTGCCGGAGATGGGCGTGCGGGTCAGTTTCCTGGAGACGCCGCAGCCGCAGGCGCAGCACACGCCGCAGGGCGTGCGGGTGCCCGGCGCGGCGATCGTCAAGCGCGCCGGCCAGGACGTGGCGTTCGCGGTCAAGGAGGACAACACGGTCGAGCAGCGCACGCTGAAGACCGGCATCGCTCTGGGCGACGACCGCCAGGTGCTGTCCGGCCTGTCCGCCGGCGACACGGTGGTGCTGGATCCGCCGGAGGCCTTGCATGCCGGCATGCAGGTGAAGACGGCGGAGGCCGCTGCGCAGTAGCCCACACCGGTGTTCCACACATTGCGCAAGCGCCCGATGTCGCACTTGATGTAGTCGCTTTTCAACTGCACCCAGCGCCGTCACACCGCTCTTGCTCTGCTCTTGCTCTGCTGTTGCTCTGCTGTTGCTCTGCTCTTGCTCTGCTCTTGCTCTGCTGTTGCTCTGCTGTTGCTGTTGCTTGGCTTCGGCTCTTGATTTACCGGGTTCCCTTCCGCAGCGGCGGATGGAGCGGGGAAAAACCCGAAGGGCGGCGCACATGGATGTGCGCCGTTCGCGGCAGGGGCAGGATGCCCCTTCCGCGAATCCCCGGTGCATCCGCGGACCCGGAGCGCGCAGCGCGGAGGGCGCAAGGCAGGGCGCGCTTTCTTTTGGTTACCTTTTCTTTGCGCGAGCAAAGAAAAGTAACTCGCCCGAAAGGGCGAAAGCCTTTGCTGTTGCTTCAATCTTGAGTGTCAAACGAGAAGATCTGTAGGAGCGGCGTTAGCCGCGACAAACGTAATTGGTCCATGGCTGTCGCGGCTGAAGCCGCTCCTACAATCCAGCGGTCGTCACCGTAGCAGCAAGTGCAAGAACAAAGCTTTCGCCTTGCGGCGAGTTACTTTTCTTTGCTTGTGCAAAGAAAAGTAACCAAAAGAAAGCACACCCTGCCTACGCGCCCTCCGCGCTAACGCGCTCCGGGTCCGCGTCCAGCCCGGGGATCCGCGGAAGGGGCATCCTGCCCCTGCCGCGGACGGCGTACATCCATGTACGCCGCCCTTCGGGTTTTCCCCCGCGCTGGCCGCCGCTTCGGAAGGGAACCCGGTAAGTCAAAAGCAAGAACAACAGCAACAGCAGAAGCAGCAGCAACAACTGCACTTGCAACCGCAACCGCAACCGCAACCGCAACCGCAACGGTAAACCCCTCGCCCACCGGCGACCGCATCGCCTCCACCTCGTCCACCGCCAGGAACACCACCATGTCCACCCTCGTCACCCTGCGCAACGTCACCAAGACCTACCAGCGCGGCCCCGAGAAAGTCCAGGTCCTGCACGGCATCGACCTGGATATCGCCCGCGGCGACTTCGTCGCCCTGATGGGTCCGTCCGGCTCCGGCAAGACCACCCTGCTCAACCTGATCGGCGGGCTGGATTCGCCCAGCGGCGGCGAGATCGAGATCGAAGGCCAGCGCATCGACCGCATGAGCGGAGGCCAGCTCGCCACCTGGCGCAGCCATCATGTCGGCTTCGTGTTCCAGTTCTACAACCTGATGCCGATGCTCACCGCGCAGAAGAACGTCGAACTGCCGCTGCTGCTGACCTCGCTCAGCGCCGCCCAGCGCAAGCGCAATGCCGAGATCGCGCTGACCCTGGTCGGCCTGGCCGAGCGCCGCAACCACAAGCCCAGCGAACTGTCCGGCGGCCAGCAGCAGCGCGTGGCCATCGCCCGCGCCATCGTCTCCGACCCCACCTTCCTGATCTGCGACGAACCCACCGGCGACCTCGACCGGCGTTCGGCCGAGGACGTGCTGGGCCTGCTGCAGGAACTCAACCGCAGCCACGGCAAGACCATCGTCATGGTCACCCACGATCCCAAGGCCGCCGAGTACGCCACCCACACCGTGCACCTGGACAAGGGCGAGCTGGCCGACGCGCCGGCCGCGCACTGAGCGAGGCGATGCCATGAAGTATTTTTCGTTGATCTGGGCGCAACTGTTCCGCAGCAAGACGCGGACAGTGCTGACCCTGTTCTCGGTGATCGTCGCCTTCCTGCTGTTCGGCCTGCTCGACTCGGTGCGCGTCGCGTTCACCGCCGGCGGCTCGGTGGAAGGCGTCAACCGCCTGGTCGTGGCCTCGCGCCTGTCGATCACCCAGTCGCTGCCGGTGCGCCTGGAGGCGCAGATCCGCAGCGTGCCGGGCGTGCGCGACGTGACCTATGCGATGTGGTTCGGCGGCATCTACAAGGATCCCAAGGACTTCTTCCCCAACTTCTCGGTGGCACCGAACTTCTTCGACGTGTACAGCGAATACGAGATGCCGCCGGAGCAGCTCAAGGCGTTCCGCGACACCCGCACCGGTGCGGCGGTGGGCGAGGCGCTGGCGAAGAAGAACGGCTGGAAGGTCGGCGACGTGATCCCGCTGCAGGCCACCATCTTCCCGCGCGGCGGCAGCAACGACTGGCCGCTGGAACTGAAGGCGATCTTCCGCGCCAAGGACCGCGCCAACGTGCAGGCGGAGAACCAGTTGATGATGAACTGGAAATACTTCGACGAGAGCAACGACTACATCAAGGGCCGGGTCAGCTGGTACACGGTGCGGCTGGACAATCCCGAGCACGCCTCGCGCGTGGCGCAGGCGATCGATGCGCTGTCGGCCAACTCCGACCACGAGACCAAGTCGCAGACCGAGTCGGCATTCCAGCAGGCCTTCGTCAAGCAGTTCGCCGACATCGGCCTGATCGTCACCTCGATCATGGGCGCGGTGTTCTTCACCCTGGTGCTGCTGACCGGCAACACCATGGCGCAGGCCGTGCGCGAGCGCATTCCGGAACTGGCCACGCTCAAGACCCTGGGCTTCCAGGACCGCACCGTGCTGACCCTGGTGATCGTCGAGTCGGTGCTGCTGATCGTACTCGGCGGCCTGCTCGGCATGGCGCTGGCGGCGGCGGCGATCCCGGTGCTGGCCAGCGCCAGCCGCGGCGCGCTGCCGGTGCACGCGGTGCCGCTGCAGACCTGGCTGATCGGCGCGGCGCTGATGCTGGTCATCGGCGTGGTGGTCGGCCTGCTGCCGGCGCTGCGCGCGCAGCGGCTGAAGATCGTCGACGCCCTGGCCGGGCGCTGAGCCCTCCCCTTCTCTCCAGCACAGCGATGCCACGGACGGCGACGCAGACCCGAGGAACAACGCAATGAAGATGCAATGGTTATGGAATGTCCTGGCGATCGCGGCGCTGGCGCTCGGCCTGGGAATCTGGATCGCCCTGCCCTGGTTCCTGGTGCTGGCGCTGGTGGCGGTGCTCGCCGTGCTGCTGCTGGTCACCCGCAGCGGCCGGCTGTCGCTGGCCGCCGCGCGCATCGGCATCGCCAGCCTGCCGCAGCGCTGGGGCGCCAGTTCGGTGATCGTGGTCGGCATCGCCGGCGTGGTCGGCGTGCTGGTGGCGATGCTGGCGATGGGCCAGGGCTTCCAGGCCACCCTGGACAGCACCGGCGACGACACTACCGCCATCGTCCTGCGCGGCGGCTCGCAGGCCGAGACCAACTCGGTCATCACCCGCGACCAGGTGCCCTTGATCGCCAGCCTGGCCGGTGTGGCGCGCGGCGCCGACAACCGCCCGCTGGTCTCGCCGGAACTGTCGCAGGTGGTGAACCTGCAGTCGAAGTCCGACGGCACCGACGTCAACGCGCAGTTCCGCGGCGTGGGCGAGCAGGGCTGGGCGGTGCACGACAAGGTCAAGCTCCTGCAGGGCCGTCGCTTCCAACCGGGCCTGCGCGAGATCGTGGTCGGCAAGGGCGCGCAGTCGCAGTTCCGCGGCCTGCAGCTCGGCCAGACCCTGACCCTGGGCAACCAGGCCTGGACCGTGGTCGGCGTGTTCGCCAGCGGCGACGCGCACGACTCGGAACTGTGGACCGACACCCAGACCCTGGCCACCACCTACAACCGCAGCGCCTACCAGTCGATCAGCGTGCGCACCCAGGGCCAGGACGGCTTCCGCCAGTTCAAGGCGGCGATGGACGCCGACCCGCGGCTGAAGCTGGACGTGTTCACCACCCGCGAGTACTACCGCAAGCAGGGCGGCAACCTCAGCAAGGTGCTGGAGATCCTGGGCACCTTCATCGGCACCATCATGGCGATCGGCGCGGTGTTCGGCGCGCTCAACACCATGTATGCGGCGGTCGCCACCCGTGCCCGCGAGATCGCCACGATGCGCGCGCTCGGCTTCCGCGGGTTGCCGGTGGTGGTGGCGGTGATGCTGGAGACCATGCTGCTGGCGCTGCTCGGCGGCGTGCTGGGCGGGCTGATCGCCTGGGCGATCTTCAACGGCTACAGCGTCTCCACCCTGGGCAGCAACTTCAGCCAGGTGGTGTTCCAGTTCAAGGTCTCCCCGCCGCTGCTGTGGACCGGGCTGAAGTGGGCGCTGGGCATCGGCCTGGTCGGCGGCCTGTTCCCGGCGCTGCGCGCCGCGCGGCTGCCGATCACCACCGCCCTGCGCGCGCTGTAGCGCCAGGGCTGAACGCGCCGGGCCGGGACCGCTGTCCCGGCCCGGCCCAATGGCGGCTGACGCGTCATCGTTCCGTCATCGAAACGCGGTAGAACGCCGGCCGCCGAGGCGCTAGCCTGCGCGGCCATTTGGTTCCACGCCGCCACGTCCATGTCCTCGCGCCTGCGCCTGCTGCTCGTCCTCTGCGCCAGCCTGTGGCTGAGCGCCTGCTCCTCCACCTCGCTCAGCGACCGCCTGGTCGCGCCGGGCGGCGTGTCGCCGCTGATGGACGAGGAGCGCATCCAGAGCCTGCTGGCGACCCTGCCCAACCGCAGCGGCCACGTGGTGGTGCCGGGCGGCATCCCGATCTTCTGGCGCGCCATCGACCCGGGCGACTACCACATGCGCTATCGCTACGAGCATGCCGGCCGCGACGCCAGCGGCCACGAGCATGCCGATTTCGCCATGGACGTGGGCACCCCGGCGCCTGCCTCGCACATGGCGCCGCGCGGCACCGTGGTGCTGCTGCACGGCTGGATGATGGACGGCGACTCGCTGCTGCCGTGGTCGCTGGACCTGGCCCAGGCCGGCTACCGCAGCATCAGCATCGACCTGCGCAACCACGGCCGCTCCGGCGGCGGCCCGGCCGGCTACGGCACCCGCGAGTCCGACGACGTGGTCGCGGTGATCCGCGCCCTGCGCGCCAGCGGCGAGGTGCAGGGTCCGGTGTACCTGTTCGGCGTGTCCTACGGCGCGGCCACCGCGCTGTTCGCCGCGCAGAAGCTCGGCGACCAGGTCGACGGCGTGGTCGCGATGGAATCCTTCGCCAACGCCGGCCGCGGCATCCGCGACATGATCCCGCACATGCTCGCCAGCCGCCCGCGCGGCTGGATGGCCAGCGCGGCGATGGACCTGGCGCGCTGGCGCTACGGCGGGCAGAACCTGGATGAGGTGATCGCCAACGCCAACCAGCGCCTGGCGCTGAACCTGGACCAGGTCGACGTCACCGCAGCCGCGCGCGCCGCACCGGCCTGCGTGCTGCTGCTGCACGGCAGCGCCGACCAGCACATCCCGGTGGCGCACGGCCGCCTGCTGGCGCTGGACGCCCCGCGCGCGCACTACCTGGAGATGCCCGGCGAGAACCACCTCAGCCTGCCGATGCGGCTGGACCTGCTGGCGCCGACCGTGGAGGACTGGTTCGCCGACCTGCAGTCGCCGAGCCACGGCGGCCGCTGCCCGCAGCCGCTGCCGCCACGCGCGGATCCCGAGCTGCAGCTGACCGGTGAGCCGGCGGCGAGCGGTAGCCGGGGCTGAGCCGGGATGACCAGCCATTCGGCTGTGGAAAGCGGGGAGTCGGGATTGGGGATTCGTAACAGCGGGCTGTACTGTCGGCCTGCTGGTTCCGCGGCGGCTCATGCTCTTGCCAATCCCCAATCCCCAATCCCTAATCCCTAATCCCTAATCCCTAATCCCCGCTCGCCGCCACAAGCTCTCGCCGGCGAACAACAGCAAGCCGATCCAAATGGCGGCAAAGCCGATCGCCTTGCCCGCGTCGAACGGCTCGCGGAAGAACCACACGCCCAGCAGCAGTTGCAGGCTCGGCGCGATGTACTGCAGCAGCCCCACCAGCGACAGCGGGATGCGCCGCACACCGTAGGCGAAACCGATCAGCGGCACCGCGGTGACCACGCCGCCGAATGCCAGCAGCAGGTCGTTGCGCCAGCCCCACGCGCCGGCGAAGCCACCGCCGTGGCCGGCCTCGCCCCACAGCACGAAGCCCAGCGCCGGCAGGAACAAGTACAGGCTCTCCACCCCCAGCCCGGCCACCGCATCCACCTGCACCAGCTTGCGCAACAGGCCGTACAGCCCGAACGAGCCGGCCAGGCCCAGCGCGATCCACGGCAGCGTGCCGGCGTCGACGGTCAGCCAGGCCACGCCCAGCGCGGCGCAGGCCACCGCCAGCCATTGCAGCGGACGCAGCCGCTCGCGCAGCACCAGCACCCCGAGCAGCACGTTGACCAGCGGATTGATGAAGTAGCCCAGGCTGGTCTCGATCACATGGCCGGCATTGACCGCCCAGATGTACAGGCCCCAGTTGAAGGCGATCGCCAGGCTGCTCAGCGCCAGCGTGGCCAGCGCGCGCGGCTGCGCGGCGATGCGCCGCCACCACTGCAGGCGTGCGTTGTACACCAGCCAGGCCACCACCAGCAGCGTGCTCCAGACGATGCGGTGGGCGATGATGTGTGGCGACGGCACCGCCTGCAGCAGGTGCCAGTACACCGGCACCACGCCCCACAGCGCGAAGGTCGCCGCAGTGATCCACAGGCCGCGCCGGGCCTCCTGCGCGGCGGCCGCGATCATCGCCGGGTCCTCGCCACGGTGATCACCACCACGCCGGCCAGGATCACCGCCATCGCGCCGAAATCGCTGGCGCTGAAGCGTTCGCTGCCGAGCCAGCTGCCCAGCGCCACCGCGATCACCGGATTGACGTAGGCATAGCTGCCGGCCAGCGCCGGGCGTACGTTTTGCAGCAGCCACACGTAGGCGGTGAAGGCGACGATCGAGCCGAACACGCACAGGTAGGCCACCGCCAGCATCCCCTGCGCACTCGGCAGCGTGTGCAGGCGTTCGCCGCTGAGCAGGCCGATCGCCACCAGCATCACCCCGCCGCACAGCATCTGCCCGGCGGCGGCCATGAACGGCATCGGCAGATCGCGCCCGCGCGACCACACCGAGCCGAACGCCCAGCCGACCGGCGCGATCAACAGCAGCACCAGGCCCAGCGGGCTGGCATTGAGACTGCTGCCGGCGTTGAGCCACACCACGCCGGCGAAGCCGACCACGATCCCCAACCATTCGCCGCGGCTGGCGTGGTGGCCGCGCAACGTGCCGAACAGCGCCATCCACAGCGGCACCGAGGCCACCGCCACCGCCGCCAGCCCCGAGGACACCTGACGCTCGGCCAGCACCACCAGGCCATTGCCGCAGACCAGCATCAGCGCGCCGAGCATGGCCAGCGGCCGCCACTGCGCGCGCGTGGGCGCGGGCACCCCGCGCCAGCGCAGCACCGCGTACAGCACGCTGCCGGCGATCACGAAGCGCGTGCCGGAGACCACGCTCAACGGCGGCGCGCCGCCTTCCAGGGCGAAGCGGATCGCCAGATAGGTCGAGCCCCAGACGACATAGACCAGGAACAGGGCGAGAACGACGAAGCCGCCGCGCGCAGGCGCAGCGGCGACAGGAGCAGAAGGCATCGGACGGCGCCAGAGACAGCGGGGGCGCTATTCTAGAGCACCTGGTCTGTGCGCAAGCCGCTTCATCCGCGCGTGCCGCACCGCCGCGGCGTGCAGACCACTCGTCTAGAAAGGAGTCGTGGATGACATCACACCGCACCTGGCTCGCGCTGCCCCTGCTGGCGGCGCTCAGCAGCAACAGCGCGGCACGCCCGCCTGCCGGACCCTGGGACTTGAACGGACATCAGCTGCTGGAAGCCCCGCTGGACGGCTCGCTGGCAGACGACCTGGGTCCGCAGCAACCGCAGGAACTGCGGGTCATGGTGTCCTCGCGCACGGCGGCTGCCTACATGCTCGGCATCGCGGCCGGCAGCGAGGGCGCGCGATGGTGCCGACCGGCCGGCCAGTCCGGTCCACCGGATGTGCAGGCCCTGGTCGCCGATCTCGGCGCGCTGCCCGACGCGCGCCTGGACGAGCGCGCCAGCGACCTGGTCGTGCAGGCCCTGGCCAAACGGTACCCCTGCAAACCTGCCAAGCCACGCCGCCCATCGCACTGAGGGCGCCGACTGCCTCAAGGTCGCGTCGGCGCGACGAGGCAGTGATGAGCCGCTGGCGCGACGATGCGTCGGGTGCCGCACGGGCATCCACACCGGCACCGCAGCCACCGCCAGCGGCGCCCGGCGCTCCACCGTCATCACCAGGCCGCGGCGCTGCAGGTCCGCATGGGCGCGCCGACAGCCAGACCAGCAGCGCGCAGCAGATGAAGGATCTCAACCAGGTCGCGGCAGTTGCCGCCACTGTGCATGGCCGACCCGCGCCGCGCTCTGGCCGAAGAAACGAGATCGGCCTCGCGCGAGGAGTGTGCTGCTCCATGCAGTTCTGACCACTGAAGTTTCCACCGATCAGCCGACGTCCATGACAGCGCAACTGCAGCCCGCTCCGGCGCTCCGCAGCCCCCGAAAAACCTAAGAGACGGTTCAGCCGCACGGGCGTATCTGTACGCACACACACCTGCTCGCTGCGCACTGCCATGGCCATCGATACCGCACTGTCGCCGCTCGGCACCGTCACGCCTTATGGCACGTCGCCCTATGGCTTTTCCGCAGCGAGCGCCTCCAGCGGTTCGGCTCAAGCCGGCAACCCGATCGTGGCCAGCAACGATCCGGCCGCGGTGCAGCAGGCGGTGGAATTGTCCGGCGAGGCCTCGGTGATCTTCAGCCTCGGCGGCCTCGCGGGAACCACCCCAGCCGACACGGGCCTGACCTACAACGCGGCCGGGCTGTTCAACAGCATCGTCAGCGCCGGCCCGAGCGATGCGGCCTCGACCTCGTCTGCCGGCACCTCCACCTCGACCGCCGGCGCGTCGACCTCGTCCACCGGCCCGTCGACCTCGACCGGCACCGGGCCGTATCCCACCCTCGACCAGGCCACGCAGACGTACGACCAGGGCCTGCTCGGCACCATCACCGCGCCGCCGTCGACCCCGGGCCTGTACAACGCCTCCGGCGTCTTCAGCAGCCAGGGCCTGACCCCGCAGCTGTCGTCGCTGCTGCAGTCCGATCCCAGCCTCAGCGGCACGGTCACCGGCGACCTGCTCAATCAGGGCATCGTCGGCGGGTTGATCGACACCACTGCCTGAGCAGTGCGGCATGGTCGCCTGCGGCACCCGCATGCACCTGGCAGGTTAGAAACGGCTTCAGGCCGCTTCTAGCGCGCGCTTTTCGCAGCCTTGCCGAACAACGCGTTGTTCTCTCGCAGGAGCGGCTTCAACCGCGACAGGCATTGCCGGTCACGCCCCGTCGCGGCTGAAGCCGCTTCTACGCGTGGCCTTGCGCCACCCGCGAAGATCTCCTTCTACCGCATCCCCAGCGCAACGCACGTATCGCCGGCCATGGCCAACGGCTCCGGCACTGCGCAGCCAACGTGCTGTGACGGCACTCGTATGTCGCTCGACCGGCGTCGCTCAGCCCGGCATCGCCGGACCACAGGCCTCGGCCGGATCGCTGTTCGCCGGCAAGGCATGCCGCTCCAAGGCATCGGCGTCGCCGCCCGCATCGCCGGCCAGCGCATCGTTGGCTGCCTGTGCCGCACCTCCCATGAACAGGGAAGCGGACAGCAGCAACATGCGCATCGGGTTCACGGTCACGACCTGGCAACAAGCGGGCCGCACAGTGTAGAGAATGGCGTCGTGCGGAGACAGCGCGGCGACGCATTCGCGTGCGCGAAACCGGCCGCCGTTCAGCGCGCGGGACGATCCAGCCAGCAGGCCAGGCCCTGCGCATTGAGTTCGATGTCCATGTGCAGCACGCGCTCCACGCCGGCATCGTCCAGCGGACAGCCATGCAGCCGCGCCCGCTCCAGATACAGCGCGGTCAGCGCCGCGACCAGGCAGCGATGGCGGTCGGAACGGCCGTCGCAGCCTCGCGCGATCGCCACCATCGCCTCCAGTTGCTCCAGCAGCTCCGCCGCCAGCGTCTCGGCGCCCTCCACCGGACCGTAGTGGGTGAGGTACAGCGTCTGCGGCGCGTAGCCGAGCATGCGCTGGATCGAGGCCTGCATCGCTTCCGGCTCGAACTGCACCGGCGACGAGGTCGGGATCGCGAACGCACCGCGCGTGCTGTCCAGTTCGCGGTAGGACAGGCCGAAGGTGTCGCCACTGAACCAGCTGCGGCTGCGTGCGTCCCACACGCACAGGTGATGGCGGGCGTGCCCGGGGGTGTCGATGCACAACAGCTCGCGCCCGGCCAGCGACAGGCGATGGCCGTCCTCGGCCACCACCACGCGCTCCGCCGGTACCGGCACGATGCTGCCGTAGCTGCGCGCCATCTCCGCCTCGCCGTACACCGCGGTGGCGCCGGCGATCAGCCGCGCCGGATCGATCATGTGCGGCGCACCGCGCGGATGCACCAGCAGGCGTGCGTTCGGCAGGTGCCGCAGCAGCGCACCCGCACCGCCGGCATGGTCCAGGTGCACGTGGGTGAGGATCAGCCAGTCCACGTCGGCCGGCGCCAGACCGGCCTGCGCCAGGGCGTCCAGCAGCAGCGGCACGGCATGGCTGGTACCGCAGTCGACGAAGGCGCCGCGCCCGTTCTCCACGATCAGGTAGGCGGCATCGAACTGCGCGCGCTGGAAGCCGGTATCGACGAGATGGATGCTGGGATCGCGTGGCATGGCGCAAAGGCGTGGCGGGCGAACCTCCATTCTAGGCGGTATGGAGGATGCTGCCAGTGCCGGGCGGCAAGGGCCGGATGAGGACGAATAACAGAAACGCCGGAGACCCGACAGCCCATTGTGGGGGGACTTCAGTCCCGACTGCATGCGGCCGGCAAACACACGCGCTTCGGATGTCGCGATGGAACGCGTCATTTGTCTGTAGGAGTCGACCGTCATGCAGCCGCGACAAGCGAAGCCGAACGCCGCCTGACACCTTCCGTCGTCGGGACTGAAGTCCCTCCCACAATGCAATCCTCCGACAAGGCTGGAGCCGCTTCAGCCGCGACAGGCATTCCTAGGCGACAAGCATTCCTAGGCATC
>NZ_NMPP01000066.1:0-14965 GCF_009192885.1 Xanthomonas sp. LMG 12462
CAGCAGAACCACGACGGCGGTGTCCTGACCTTGCCAGGACTGGAACTGGGGACGATCCAGCGCGGCGTCGAGCAGGTCCGCTTCGTTCTGGAACTGACGGCGATCGAGTGCGAACACGGCTTGCACTGCAACTGGACCTACAAACAGGACTTGTTAGATCGCGTGTCGATCGAGCGCATGGCGCAGGCATTTGCACTGGTCCTGCGGCAGATGGTCGAGACGCCAGCAGTGCCTGCGTGGCGGCGTTGGCTTGCAGTTGTGCCTGCGCCACAGTGCACTGCGGCGTCTCGACCATCTGCCGCAGGACCAGTGCAAATGCCTGCGCCATGCGCTCGATCGACACGCGATCGAACAAGTCCTGTTTGTAGGTCCAGTTGCAGTGCAAGCCGTGTTCGGACTCGATCGCCGTCAGGTCCAGATCGAAGCGGACCTGCTCGACGCCGCGCTCGATCGTCTCCAGTTCCAGTCCCGGCAAGGACAGGACACCGCCGTCGTGGTTCTGCAGCACGAACTTGATTTGGCACACCGCGTTATGCGCAAGCGTGCGTTCGGGCCGCACCGCGTCCACCAGGACATCGAATGGGAGGTCCTGATGCTCGAACGCCTGCACGGCATCGTGGCGGACCTGCTCGACGAGGTCCGCAAAGCTCAGGTCGGCGGCAGCCCTGGTGCGGAACACCAACGTATTGATGAACAGGCCGATCAGCGGCTCCAGCTCCTGCGCCGGGCGCCCGGAGACGGGCGTACCGACGACGATGTCGGCCTCGCCGCTCCAGCGCGACAGCAGCGCAGCGAAGGCCGCCTGCAACACCATGAACAAGGTCGCCTGGCGCTGTTGCGCGAAATCGCGCAGCGCGTCCAGCAGCGGGCGCTCGATGCTGTGTTGCAGCCGATGTGCGGAAAACGTCTGCTGCAGCGGATGCGGCCGATCCAGCGGCAAGGCGTGCAACGCCGGCGCTCCGGCCAGCCGTGCTTGCCAATACTGCAGCGCCTGCTGCAGGGCGGCCTCGCCACGCACCGTGCGCTGCCAATAGGCAAAATCCACATATTGGAGCGGCAGCGGCGGCAAGGGCGTGGCGGCGGCGTCGCCGAAGCGGGTGTACAGCGCAGCGAACTCCCGTACCAGCACACCCATCGACCAGCCGTCGCTGGCGATGTGGTGCAGCGTGAACAGCACGGTATGCACCTCGTCGCCTTCGCGGATCAGGGCGCAGCGCAGCATCGGGTCGACCGCCAGGTCGAACTCGCGCGCCATGTCGTCGAGCGCCAACGCATGCACCCGCGCCTCGCGTGCCGCAGCGTCCATCGCCGACACATCCAGTTCCGCAATGGCGACGCGACCCGGCCGATCGATGATCTGCACCGGCTCCCCGTCGCGCTCGACATAGCGCGTCCGCAATACCGCATGGCGGGCCACGATGGCATCCAGCGCGTGCTGGAACGCGTCGCGGTCGAAACGGCCGCGCAGGCGCAGCGCCGCAGGCAGGTTGTAGTGAGCGCTGCCGCCCTGCAGCCGATCGATGAACCACAGACGCCGCTGCGCGAAGGAGACCGGATAGGCCTCACTGGGGGGCGCTGCCTCGATCCTTGTGGCCCGTTCCTCCTGCTGCTCCACGCGCTGCAGGAATGCCAGCAGCATCGCCCGGTGCGTGCGGATGCAATCGGCAAGCTCGGGAGTGATCGCGCCCTTCGGGGCAACGGTCTTCACCTTTCCATCCACCAGCGACACCGCAATCCCGTTCTCGCGCAGCGTGCGCAGGAGTTCTGCAATCGTCATTTGCTCACCATTCCATTTCTTCGAGCGTTTCGTCGGTCGCGCCCGACCGCTGCTGATCCTTGTCGACGGCGTCCTGCTCCAACGCATCGAGCAATTGCGCCAGGTCGGCGATGGTCGGGTAGGCGAACAGATCGGCGACCTTGAGGCTGCGACCGAACGTGCCCTTGATCGCAGACAGCATGCGTATGCCCAACAGCGAGTGTCCGCCGACGTCGAAGAAGCGCTGATCGATGCCCACCGCGTCCACGCCCAGCAGGTCGCACCAGATCTGCGCAAGCTGCACTTCGCTGGGGGTGCGCGGCGGCAGGCGTGGCGTACTCGGTGCGGAGACGGGCGCAGGCAATGCCGCCCGGTCCACCTTGCCGTTGGCGGTAAGCGGAAATGCCGGAAGCGATACCCACGCCGCGGGAATCATGAAGTCCGGCAGGCAGGTCCTGAGCATCGCCGCCAGGGCCTGGTGCAGCGCTGTCCCGCGTTCCGCGCTGACCACATAGGCCACCAGCCGGCGCTCGCTGCCATCGCCCTGGGCCTGCACCAATGCTTCGGAAACTGCGGGATGACGGCATAGCGCCGCTTCGATCTCCGCAGGCTCGATCCGGAAGCCGCGCACCTTCAGCTGGCGGTCGGCGCGGCCCACGTAGTCGAGGACGCCATCCGCCCGCCAGCGCACCAGATCGCCGCTGCGATAGAGGCGTTGCGGCACGCAACCGTCCAAGGCGCGCTCGACGAACCGATCGGCGGTCAGCTCGGGCAGGCCCGCATAGCCGAGCGCCAGGCCATCGCCACCGATGTAGAGTTCGCCCACCACCCCGATCGGGGCCGGCGTGCCGGCGACATCGAGCACTTCCAGCACCACGTTGTCGATCGTGCGCCCGATCGGCGGCAATGCCGGCCATGCCGCCGGATCGCCATCGAGCATGTGCTCGCTGACGACATGGCTCTCGGTCGGGCCATACAGGTTCAAGACCGCACATGCGTTGTCGGCGGCCCACCGGCGCAGTGCAGGCGTGATCGCCAGGCGCTCGCCAGCCGTCTGCAGCAGGACCAGGTCCGGCAGCAGCGCCTGTTCTGCGAGCGCCGCCTCCGCGAACGGTGCCAGCATGGCCGTCGGCAGGTAGGCGCGGCCGACGCGGTGGCGCCGCATGCACGCGAACAGACGGTGCGGATCCATGCGCTCGGCGTCGTCCATCAGCACCAGCTCGCTGCCGGAGAACAAGGCCAACGCCACCTCGTACAGCGACATGTCGAATCCGATCGAGGCGAATTGCAGCGTGGGCATGGCCGCAGCCAGCACGGGATGCCGCGCGGCCAGGCTGTCAAGCAGGTTGACGATGGTCCGGTGCGGCAATTGCACGCCCTTGGGGACGCCGGTCGAGCCGGAGGTATGCATCACGAACGCCATGGCGTCGCCGTCGACCGCCGAGGCCGGCCGGGTCTCGGCGCATGCGTCGAATGTCGCCGCATCGTCGAGCAGGGCGACGTGCAGGCCCTGCAGCGGCTGTGTGGCCAGCCGCGCGGTGGTCAGACCCAAACGGACTTCGCTGCCGCCCAGCATCTGCAGCACACGTTCCTGCGGATAGGCAGGATCGAGCGGCAGGTAGGCGGCGCCGGACTTCAGGATGCCCAGCAGGCCGACCACATAGTCGACCGAACGCTCGACCCGCAACGCCACGGCTTCTCCACGGCGCACGCCCGATGCCAGCAAATGATGGGCGACCCGATTCGCGCGGGCGTCCAGCGCGCCGTAGCTGACCACGACATCGCCGCACACCAGCGCCGGGCGTGCCGGATCGCGATCGACCTGGTCCTCGAAGCGACCATGGATGGTCGCCATGCGCGCGTACGCACGGCGCGGCGCGCGCCAAGCGGCCATCGTCGCATGCGCCGCGGGTGCGAGCAGCCACGGCGGCGGGGCGCCGGCCGCCATCGCCGGCAAGGCGCACAACACGGCGGCAAACCGTTCTGCGATCTGCGTGGCCATGCGCGGCGATACGCGCTCGGCGCGGTAGCCCAGGCGCACCCGCAGCTGTTCGCCGTCAGTCACGATCAGTGTGAGGGCATACTGGGTCTGGCGCTGGCTGGCGACGAACTGGATTTCGAGGGCGGCGCGCATCGCGTCCGCTTCGACCCTGGCGTCGATCGGCAGGTTCTCGAAGACCACCAGGCTGTCGAACAGCGCGGTCCCGCCGGGCAGCGACGACTGCCGCTGGATGTCTGCCAGCGGCAGGATTCCGTGCGCGCAAGCATCCTGGAACTGCGCCTGCAGGGAGCGCAAGGCGGCGGGCAGCGGCGTGGCATCGAACGCGACCCGGACCGGCAGGGTGTTGATGAACAGGCCGACCATGTCCTCGGCACCGCGCAGTTGCGCCGGGCGGCCCGACACCGTGGCGCCGAAGACGATATCGCTGGCGCCGCTGTAGCGGTGCAGCAGATAGGCCCAGGCCCATTGCACCACGGTGTTCGGCGTGACCCGGCTGGTGGCGGCGAGCGTGTGCAGCGCCACCAGATCCTGGCCGTCGACGGTCACCACGCATTCGCGCGGGCCGGATTCCCGCTCGCCGGGGAACGGATCGGCCGGCAGCGTCGTCGCGGTATCGAGATCGGCCAAGGCGCGGCTCCAGTACGAGCGCGCCAGGTCGTGGTCCTGCTGCTGCAGCCAGGCCACGTAGTGTTCGAAGGGCGGTGGCGCCGCCAGCGCGGCACCGCGCCCCTCGCTGAGTGCGCGATACAGGGCGATCACGTCGCGATACACCAGCGGACTGCTCCACCCGTCCATCACGATGTGGTGGGTGGTCCACAACATCTGGTAGCGTTCGTCTCCCAGCCGGAACAGCGCCACGCGCATCAGCGGCGGTTGCGTGAAATCGAACCCGCGCTGCCGATCCTGTTCCTGGAACGCGCGGAAGCGCTCCTCCTGCACGGCGGCGGGCAGTTGCCGCCAATCCTCCTCGTGCCATGGCAGCGATGCCTGCGCCAGCAGCAGCTGCTGCAACGCCCGATCCTCGCCCAGAAATGCCGTGCGGAGAATGTCGTGACGCTGCACGACCTGGTCCCAGGCCTGGTGGAAGATCCCGGTGTCCAGCGCCCCGAGCAGCACCGGCGCGGTCTGTACGACATACGTCTGTGGATCGAGCTGGCTCTCGAAGTGCAGGCCGGATTGCATCGGCGTCGCCGCATACAGGCCCGCCAGCTGCGGGTACCGCGCCTGCCACGCGGCAAGCTGTGCCGGGACGACGTGGGCGAGTGGGAAATCCGAGGGCGTGAGGCGCGGTTGTTGGCACCCCAGGCAGTGCGCCACGACACGGGCCAGGCCATCGGCCAGCAGTGCAGCCAGGCGCTGCATCGTCGCGTGATCGTATTGCGCCTGGCTGTAGTCCAGGGCAAAGCGCAGGCACCCGTCGAAGACCTTGCCGGAAAGCCCGAGCTGGTGCATGCGCCGGCGCCGACCGGACACCTTCTCGCCAACGCCTTCGACCGCAGCCTGAAACACGGTGCCGGTATTGAGGACCTGGTCGAACTGGCCGAGATAGTTGAACTCGAGCTCGGGCTCGCCTGCGGCCGCTGCCGCGGCAACCAGTTCGGCGTCCGCGCTCAGATAGCGGAGGACGCCGTAGCCGATGCCATGCTGCGGGACCGCCCGGTAGCGCTCCTTCACGGCCACGATGGCGGCACCGACCTCCTCGTCGTCGACGCCCAGGGTCAGCGGATAGACGCTGGTGAAATAGCCCACCGTCTCGGTGACATCCAGTTGCGGGAGCACCGCTTCGCGCCCATGCCCTTCCAGGCGGAGACGCAGGTCGCGGTGCCCGGTCCAGGCCCGCATGCCCAGATAGACGCCGGCCAGCAGCAGCTCGTTGATCGTGGTGCGGTACGCCCTATTGCAGTGCTGCAGCAACGCACGCGTCTGCTCGGCATCCAGCGTGATCGGCACCACGGCGGTGGTGGCGATCTCGCCAAGCCCATCGATCCGCCGGTCCACCGGCAACGGCGGCACCTCGACCGCATGCTGGGCGAGCCAGAACCCGCGTTCGCGCTGCAGTGCCTGGCTGCCGGCATACACGGCAAGCGCATCGCCCCATTGCTGGAACGAGGTGGTCTTTGCACCCAGCGCGATCGCTTCGCCGCGCATGTGCTGGGCATAGGCCTGTTCCAGGTCGGCCAGCAGAATGCGCCACGACACGCCATCCACGACCGCGTGATGCACGAGCAGCAACAGGCGGCCGCCACCCTGGGCTCCGGCAGGCGGCCTGAAGTGCACGGCGCGCAGCAAGGGCCCGGCCGCCAGGTCGAAGCGACGCTGCCAGTCGGTACATCGTTCAAGCAACTGCGCTTCGCCGTCCGGGCCAGTGTCCGCAAGCGGCTCGACCACGCAACTGGCCTGCACCATGGCCGCGTCGAGCGGTTGATGGAACGCGTGCCATCCGTCGGCGTCGGCGACAAAACGCAGGCGCAACGCGTCATGGCGGCGATACAGCGCATCCACCACGGGAACCAGCGCCGCGGCGTCGAAATCCGCCGGTGTCTGCAGCAGCACCGCCTGGTTGTAGTGATGCGGGTCGCGCGATTCGGCGCCGAAGAACAGCCGGTGAATCGGCAGCAACGTCAGCGCTCCGTGCACCGCGTCCTGCGGTGCGGCAGACCCGACCGCATCCGCGGCCAGGCGCGCCAACGCCGCGATGGTCTGTCCCTCGAACAACTGCTTGGTGGTGAGCGCAATCCCCGCCTGTGCGGCACGCGACACCACCTGGATCGACAGGATCGAGTCGCCGCCGATCTCGAAGAAGTTGTCGAGCACGCCGATCCGCTCCAGGCGCAGTACCTCTTGCCAGATCTGCGCAAGCCGCGCCTCCACCGGCGTGCGCGGCGCCACGTACAGTTGCATCGGCTGTCGGCCAGGCGCGGGCAAGGCCAGCCTGTCGACCTTGCCGTTGCGGGTCAACGGAATGGCGTCGACCTTCATCAGCGAGGACGGCACCATGTAGTCGGGAAGGCTGGCCTTCAGTGCATCGTGCAGTTCGCGCAGCACGCTGGCGTCCTCGCGGCCGCTGGCACCCTCGGCGCAGACCACATAGGCCACCAGCCGCGCGACGCCGTCGTCTTCCCGGACCAGCACGACCGCCTCGCGCACCAATGCATGTGCCAGCAGCCTGGCCTGCACCTCCGCCGGCTCGATGCGGAAGCCGCGGACCTTGACCTGGTCGTCGGCGCGGCCGAGGAACTGCAACTGGCCATCGGCCCGCCATCGCACCATGTCTCCAGTGCGGTACAGCCGCATCGCCTGCCCCGGCAGCGTCACGAACCGCTCCACGGTCAGCCCAGGCGCTCCCAGATAGCCACGCGCCAGCCCTGCCCCGCCCAGGTACAGTTCCCCGCTCACCCCGATCGGCTGCTGCTGGCCCGCCGCATTGAGCACCCGCAACGCCACGTTCGGCAGCGCCCGGCCCAGCGTCATCGCCTCGCCATCCACCACCTGCGCATGCGTGGCCGCCACCGTCGCCTCGGTCGGACCATACGAGTTCACCACTCGGCACCGCCGCGACCATGCCCATGCCAGCGCGTCGTCGCAGCGCTCGCCGGCCACGATCAGCAGTTCCAGCGCATAGTCGCGCGCCAGCGGCAGCTGCTGCAGCAACGCCGGCGGGATCGCCGCATGCGTGATCCGCGACGCCGTCAGCCGCTCCGCCAGCAGCTCCACCGAGCGGCGCTCGTCCTCGTGACACAGGTGCAGGCTCGCACCGCTGGCCAAGGCCATCAGCCATTCGAACACCGCCCCGTCGAACGAAGCCGACGCGAAGCCCAGCACCCGGCTGTGCGCCGTCAGCCCCAGCGCCTGCTGTTGGTATGCGGCCAGGTTGATCAGGCCGCGATGTTCCAGCAGCACGCCCTTGGGCGTACCGGTGGAGCCGGAGGTGAAGATCGCGTAGGCCAGCCGATCCGGCGTCACCCCCACCTCTCCCACCGGCAGATCGCTGTCCGGCTGGCCGGACAGCAGCAGCGCTCGCAGCGGCGCATCCAGCGGCAGCACGGTGTACTCGGCCAGGAACGGCAGTGCTTCCAGCACCGCCTGCTGCGACAGCACGTGCGCCACGCCCGCCTCGCCCAGCATCGCCTGCAGCCGCTCGTGCGGATAGGTCGGGTCCAGCGGCAGGTAGCCGGCACCGGCCTTGAGGATGCCCAGTACGCCGATCGCCAGGTCCAGCGAGCGCTCCACGCACAGGCCCACCAGCTGATCCGGGCCCACGCCCTGCGCGCGCAGGTAGTGCGCCACCCGGTTGGCCGCCGCGTTGAGCGTGCCGTAGTCCAGGTGATCTTCGCCGAAGGCCACCGCCAGCGCCTCGGGCCGGGCCCGCGCATGGGCTTCCACCAGTTCGTGCGCGCACAGCGCCGGCAGCGGTGCCGGCCGCGGCGCCGACCACTGCGCCAGCGTCCGCGCCTCGTCCTCGGGCAGCAGCGGCAGCGACAGCACCGGCACCCGCGGGTCGCGCGCCACCGCCGACAGCAGCACCAGAAAGCTGTCGGCCAGGCGCTCGATGGTGCTGGCGTCGAACAGGGCAGACGCGTAAACCCAGCGCAACTGCAAGGCGCCATCGATTTCGCCTATATGCAGCTCGATGTCATGCCGTGCCACAGCGGCCGAGCGCGCCGCGTCGCGGATCTCCAGGCCCGGAAGCGACAGCGTCTGCGCCTGCAGGTTGTGCAGGGTCAGGCTGATCTGCGCCAATGGCGGATGGCTCAGGCTGCGCACGGGAGACAGCGCGTCGACCAGCATGTCGAACGGCACCATCTGGTGCGCGAACGCATCGAGCGTGCTCTGCCGCACCTGTTCCAGCAACGCGGCGAAACTGGGGTTGCCCGCCAGGTCCGTGCGCAATACCAGACTATCGATGAAGAAGCCGATCAACGGCTCCAGTTCGCGCCGCGAACGGCCAGCCGACGGCGAGGCGATGACCACATCCTCGTCGCCGCTCCAGCGCGACAGCAGCACCGCGAACGCGGCGCGCAGCAGCATGAACAGGCTCGCCTGATGCTGGGCCGCCAGCGCGTGCAGGCCGGCACACGCCGCCGCGTCCAGGTGCCGCTCCACCACCGCACCGGTGTAGTCCTGCTGCGGCGGACGCGGCCGATCCAGTGGCAGTCGATGCAGGCTTGGAATACCTGCCAGTTGCTGCTGCCAGTACGCCAGGTGCGGCTCCAATGCCTGGCTGTCCAGTGTCTGCCGCTGCCAATGGACGAAATCGCCGTACTGCAGCGGCAAGGGCGGCAGCGGATCGTCAGCACCGATGCGGAAGGCGGCGTACAGCGCCACGAATTCCTTCACCAGCAAGCCCGTCGACCAGCCATCTGACGCGATGTGATGCATGCCGAGCACCACCACGCAATCGCGCTCGGCCAGCGCGATCAACGTGCAGCGCAGCATCAGGTCGCGCGCCAGATCGAACGGTGCGGCGATCGCGCCATCGATGGCCTCGGTCAGTTGCCGCGCCTGCTCGGCGGGTGCCAGGCCGGACAGATCCAGCCGCCGCAATGGCACCGGGGATGCGGGCTGGACCTGCTGCACGGCCTGCCCATAGTGTGCGGAAAAACAGGTGCGCAGCACTTCATGCCGCACCACGATGGCATCCAGCGCCCGCTGCAGCGCGGCCTGGTCCAGGTCTCCCAGCAGCCGCAGCGACGAGCCGATGTGGTACTGGCGGCTACCGCCGCCCAGTTGATCGATGAACCAGAGGCGCTGCTGCGCATAGGACAAGGGAAATGGCCCCTCGTGCGGGGTCGGCGCGATGCCGCAGTGCGGCTGCGCCGGCTGCGAAGCGACCGCCACGGCCAGCGAGCGCACCGTCGGGTGCTCGAACACCTTGCGCACCGGTACACGCGCGTGCAGTCGCTCGGCGATCTCGCTGACCAGCCGGGTCGCCAACAGGGAATTGCCGCCGAGCCGGAAGAAATGGTCGTCGATGCCGATGGCGTCCAACCGCAGCACCTTCTGCCAGATCTCCACCAGCGTGCGCTCGGTGGCGTCGCGCGGCGCGGCATAGGCTTCCTTCTGGAAGTCGCCGGGCTCGGGCGCGGGCAGCGCCGCGCGGTCCAGCTTGTGGTTGGCCGTCAATGGCAGCCTGTCCACCAGTACATACGCTGCCGGCTGCATGTATTCGGGAAGCCGTTCCTGCACCCACGCGCGCAAGGCGGCAATGCGCTGGAACCGCCAGCGTTCGATCTCGGTTTCGTCCTGCTCCGACGCGAGAATGCTGTCGCGCGGGACGACATAGGCGACCAGCCGCTTGTTGGCGTCGCCATCCTCCCGCACCGCGACGCATGCCGCTTCCACGTCCACCTGCGCAAGCAACTGCGCCTCGATCTCTCCCAGTTCGATCCGGAAGCCGTTGAGCTTGACCTGGTCATCGATGCGGCCGAGATACTCCAGCTCGCCGTCATGGCACCACCGCACCAGATCGCCGCTGCGATACATCCTGCCGTGGGCGAACGGGTCCGGCACGAACTGCAGCGCCGTGAGCGCCGGACGGCGCAGATACCCCTCGGCGACACCAGCACCGCCGATGTGCAGTTCGCCTGCCACCCCGTCGGGCACCGGCATGCCGGTGCCATCCAGGACGTACAACCGGGTATTGCGGATCGGCCGGCCGATCGGCACCGCGTCACCCGAAGGGATGGGGTCGCCCGGGCGGTGGAAGAAGGTGCTGCAGCCTACGGTGGTCTCGGTCGGCCCGTACTCGTTGACCACGCAGGCATTGGGCAGCACCAGCGAGCGGAAGCGCTGCAAGGTGCGCACGGTCAGTTGTTCGCCACCGACCACCACCACATGCGCGGCCGCAGACACCGGTGTCCTGGCCAGCGCCGAGAGGGCGTCCAGATGCGCGGGCGTGAGCTTGAACAGCAGCGGATCTGGCCGCGCCGCGTGCGCCAGCAAGGCATCCAACGCCGCCGCGCCGTCTTCCTCCAGCAACAGCACCGGCTTGCCCACGCACCATGGCGCGATCAGCGAAGTGACCGTGGCGTCGAATGCGAACGGGGTCGCCACCACCCCGGCAGCGACGTCGCCCTCGAGATAGGCCGTCGCCGCATAGTCCAGATAGTGCAGCGCCGCAGCATGCGGCACCGCCACGCCCTTGGGCTCGCCGCTCGAGCCCGAGGTGTAGATGACGTACGCGGTCCGCGCCGGGTCGGCGTCGACCGGAGGAGCCGTCTCCGGCTGCGCATCCAGCAACGGTGCCAGCAGGTCCAGCGGGACCGCCTCGCAGTCTCCGAACGACAGCGCGCTCCACAGTTCCGACTGGGTCAGCACCAGCGCCAACTGGGCGTCCTCGACCAGATAGCGCAGGCGTTCTTCGGGCAGGCCTGTATCCAGCGGGACATACGCCGCGCCGGCCTTGAGCACGGCCAGCATGGCCACCGGCAGCTGCAACGACCGTTGCAGGCAGATGCCGATGCGTCCGCCGGGAACCACGCCTTGCCCCACGAGATAGTGGGCAAGGCGGTTCGCCGCGCGATCCAGTTCGGCAAAGCTCAGCGTCTGCTCGGCGCAGCGCGCCGCGGGCGCATCGCCCAGGCGCAGGGCATACGCGGCCACACGCTGTGCGATGTCCTGTACACATGCCACGCTGCCGCCATCGACGGGATTGCGGGCCTCGGTCAGCTCCCGGCATGCGGCGGCATCCAGCAGGGGCACCTGTTCGAGCCGGGCGGCCGGCGAGCGCAACGCACCGTCCAGCAGCACGCAGAAGCTGCTGGCCAACTGGTTCATGAAGGCCGGATCGAACAGGGTTCGGTTGTACGACAGCGCCAGCTGCATGCCGCTGCCGTCGTCGGCGATGTTGAACTCCAGATCGAACTGGTTGCTGTTCTCCGCCTGCTCCAGCGGTTTGGCCACCAGGCCGGGCAGTGCCACCTCGCGCGGTGCGCCACTGTGATAGGAAAACAGCAGCTGGAACAGCGGGCTGTAGCTGAGGCTTCGCTCCGGATTGAGCGCATTCACCAGCGCTTCGAACGGCACGGCCTGATGCTGGAACGCCGCCAGGACGTCGCGCCAGCTCTGCTGCAGATAGGCCAACACCTCCTGCTGCGGATCGATGCGGGTGCGCAACGCCACGGTGTTGACGAAGAACCCCACCAATGGCTCCACGTCCGGATGGGTGCGGCCCGAGACCGGCGTGCCGACCACCACGTCGCGATCGCCCCCCATCCGCGCCACCAGCAGGGCGAACATGGCATGCAGCAGCGCGAAGGCGGTGATGCCTTGCTCCTTGCACAACGCCCGCGCGCGGTCGACCGTGGCCTGCGGCACTGTCAGCCGCACCATTCCCCCCTGAAAACTCTGTTGGGCCGGACGCGGCTGTCGCAACGGCAGGCTGTGGACCGGCGGCGCTCCGGTCAGCTGCATTCGCCACCAATCCAACTGCCCGCCCAGCGTCTCTCCCTGCAGTGTCTGGCGCTGCCAGGCGGCGTAATCGCGGTACTGGATCGACAGGGGCGCCAGCGGTTCGGGGCGTCCTTCATGGAAAGCGCTGTACAGGCTGCAGAAGTCCTGCAGCAGGATCGCTTTCGACCATCCATCGGAGGCGATGTGGTGGATGGCGAAGATCAACACGTGCCGCTGCGCGGAACAGCGCAGCAGCATGGCACGCAACAGCGGTGGTTCGGCCAGCTCGAAGCTGCGGCCTGCGTCCTCGCTGACGTATGCGGCGATCTCGCGCGCCTGGCCGGCCTCGTCCTGTTCCTGGAGGTCCACGGTACGGATCTGCAGCGGCGATGCCGGCGCGACCTGCTGCCGGATCTCGCCATCCTCGTTGCGCATGAACCAGGTCCGCAGGACTTCATGACGGATCACGATGGCGTCCACGGCGTGCTGCAGTGCCGCCATGTCCAACGCGCCATGCAGGACGAGTTGCAGATTGATGTTGTACTGGGCGCTGCCGCCTTCCAGCTGATGGATGAACCACAGGCGCTGCTGCGCGAAGGACAGCGGCGCCGGGGCGGAAGGATCGGCAAGCCGGCCGATCGGTGCGACGGCGTCCAACGTGGACCCGGGTTCGCTCAGGAAGCGGACCAGGTCGTCGCGATGGGAACGGATCAGCTCGACGACATCGGCATCGACGATCGGTGCATCGGAGCGCGTCTTCAGCCGCCCGTCTTCCACGTAGGCGAAGATCCCGCGGTCATTCAGGCGCCGAACGACATCCAGTATCGTCATCTCACCACTCCCTTTCCACTTGATTGTGTTGTTCCAGTGCGGCCTCGGCATTGCGCTTGCGCACGATCTCCGCATCGATCAAAGCACCGATGCTGCGGATGTCGGAACGCTCGAACAGCACGCGTACCGGCAGCGCGACGTGGAAATGCCGTTGCACGGCATTGATCAGCCGGGTGGCCAGCAGCGAGTGCCCGCCCAGGTCGAAGAAATTGGCACTGACGCTGATTCGCTCCTGGCCGAGCGCCGCTTCCCAGATCTGCGCCAGCGCCTGCTCGGTCGGCGTACTCGGGGCGCTGTAGGCCGCTTCGCGCACCTGCGCCTGCGGCAGCGCCGCCCGGTCCAGCTTGCCGTTGGCCGTCAGCGGCAGCGCCGCCAGCACCACGTACGCCGTCGGCTGCATGTAGCCCGGCAGCACCTGGCTCAGCGCCTGCTGCAGGGACTGCGTCCAGGCCACCTCTGCCGCCTCTGCCGCTTCCGCTGCGTCAACCTGGTCCGCGTGCAGCGGCATCGCCGGCACCACGTACGCCACCAGCCGTGCCTGCGCCCCCTCCCCGCTCACCAATACCGCTGCCTCGCGCACCGTCGCCTGCGCCCGCAGCTGGCTCTCGATCTCCCCCAGTTCGATCCGATACCCGCGCAGCTTCACCTGCGCATCCAGACGCCCCAGGTACTCCAGCGTCCCGTCGTTGCGCCAGCGCACCCGGTCGCCGCTGCGGTACACCCGCTCCCCGGCCACCCATGGGCTGGGCAGGAACCGCTGCGCCGTCAGGTCCGGCTGGTTCACGTAGCCCTGGCCCACGCCGGCGCCACCGATGTACAGCTCGCCGGCCACGCCCTGCGGCACCAGCTGACCCTGCGCATCCACCACGTACAGCCCCGTGTTGGGCATCGGCACCCCGATCGGGATCGTATGCGTCAACGTCTCCAGGTGCGCGCTCACGTCGTACCACGCACACCCCACCACCGTCTCCGTCGGGCCGTAGTGGTTGTAGAGCTGCGCCTGCGGGTACTTGGCCTGCAACGCCCGCGCCAGCTCCACCGCGAACGTCTCGCCACCGATCACGAACACATGCCGCTGTGCCCGCGGCGTCGCATCCACCAGCCCCAGCAGCCCCTGCACGTGCGAGGGCGTCAGCCGCAGCAGCCATGCCGGCGCCGCTGCATCCTCCAGCGCCTGGGCAAGCCCCTGCAACGGATCGGACGGCGGCAGCAGCGTCACGCAGCCGCCGCTGAGCAGCGGCACGTACAGGCTCGGCACGCTCAGGTCGAACGCCACCGAGGTCGCCACCAGCGATCCGCTCAGGTGATCGGCGTAATACCCCTCGCGCGCGAACGCGCAGTAGTCCAGCAGGCTGCCGTGGGCGATCTCCACGCCCTTGGGCGTGCCGGTGGAGCCGGAGGTGTACAGCACGTAGGCGCTGCGCTGCGCATCCTCGGCCAGCACCGGTGCCGTGGACGGGTACGCCGACAGCCAGTCTCGCGCCTCGCATCCCTGCATCGACAGCGCCACCGAGGCTGTCAGTGCATCGCCCAGCACAAGTTTCACCTGCGCATCGTCCAGGATCTGCCGCAGCCGCGCCGGGCCCTGCTGCAAGTCCAGCGGCACGTAGGCCGCGCCCGCCTTGAGCGTGCCCAGCAGCGCCACCAGCAACGCCACCGAGCGCTCCAGCGCCACTCCTACCCGTGCGCCCGGACCGATCCCCTGCTCCTGCAACGCATGCGCCAGCCGGTTGGACGCACGCTCCAGGCCCGCGTAGTCCAGCCACTGCGTCCCGCAGCGCACCGCCACCGCCTCCGGCATCGCCGCCGCCTGCGCCTGCACCTGCGCCACCAGCGACCGCTCGCGATATTGCGTCGACACCGGACCGCGACCCAGCGCCAGCAGCGTATCCAGAGACGAAGCGGCATGCACCGGCAACGCCTGCAGCGGCGTCTGCGGCGCCGTCGCCACTGCCTCCAGCACCGCCACGTACGCCTGGCCCAGC
>NZ_NMPP01000067.1:0-11686 GCF_009192885.1 Xanthomonas sp. LMG 12462
ACGATTTATCTGTGTATCCACAATGTTCATTATCTGACTGTATCCTGTCGGAGAAGTATTAATCTCGGAAGAGTCGCGGCGGCGTCAGAAGTGTAAAGGAGCCAGCCCTCCGGGAGAGGGTTTGGGGGGAGGGCACGGGGCGCGCGGCGCCTTCACCAATCTCCCCACGCGGGGCGACTCCCGGCCCCCCCCCCGCCCCTGCGGGGCACCTTCTCCCGGAGGGAGAAGGAATTTAGAAGCCCCTCTCCCCCCGGGAGAGGGGTTGGGGTGAGGGTCGGGCGCAGCCTCGCATAGCGGCATCGCCTGATCTCACCAACCGCCCGCCGCTAATCCGCCGGCACCGTCCGCCCGCTGGCCCAGCTGCGCAGCGCCTGCACCTGTTCGGCCATCAGCACCGACAGCGGCCGGGTAGTGCGGATCTCCTGCATCAGCAGCTCGGTATCCAGCGGCCGCTGTTCGGCGTGCGCGGCATACAACCCGGAGACGATCGCCTGCTCGATCTCGGCACCGGAGAACCCGTCGGCGGCGGCAGCCAAGGCCGGCAGCGCGAACGCGTCCGCATGCAGCTGCCGCCGCGTCAGGTGCAGGCGCAACAGCTCCACGCGCGTCTGCGGGTCGGGCAGGTCGACGAAGAAGATCTCGTCGAAGCGGCCCTTGCGCAGCAGCTCCGCCGGCAGCTCGTGCACCTGGTTGGCGGTGGCGACGATGAACACCGCGGCGGTGCCGTCGGCGCTGCCGCGTTCGGCCATCCAGGTCAGCAGCGTGCCGAGCACGCGCCGCGATACGCCGCCGTCCTCGCCGCCGCTGGCCAGGCCCTTCTCGATCTCGTCCATCCACAGCACGCACGGCGCCAGTTGCTCGACCGCGGCCAGCGCGTCGCGCAGGTTCTTCTCGGTCTCGCCGTGGTACTTGGCGTACAGCGCGCCCATGTCCAGGCGCAGCAGCGGCACGCCGAACCCCGCCGCGGTGGCCTTGGCCAGCATCGACTTGCCGCAACCCTGCACGCCGAGCAGCAGCACGCCCTTGGGCGGGTCCAGCCCCGGCGGCGCGGTGCCGGCGAACACCGCGCGGCGCTGTGCGATCCATTGCTTGAGCCGGCGCGCACCGGCCACGTCCTCGAAGCGCGTGGCATCGTTGTCGTACTGCAGGTGGCCGCTGCGGTTGAGCAGTTCGAACTTGAGCTTGGCCAGTTGCGGCAGATCGGATGCGGTGAGCGCGCCGTCGGCGTAGATCAGTTGCCGGGCGATGCGCCGCGCGTCGATCAGGCTGAGCCCGCGCAGATTGCGCAGGATCTGCTTGACCGCGTCGCCGTCGACCTCGACCCGGCGTCCGCCGAACTCGCGCGCATAGCCCAGCGCCTCCTCCTGCACCATCTTCAGCAGGGCGTTGGCGTCGGGCAGGCGCGGATTGAAGCGGGTCGCCAGCGCTTCCAGCTCGGCCGGCAGCTCGATCCGCGTGCCGATCAGCACCAGCACGTGCGGCTGGCAGTGGCGGCGCTCGACGATGTCGCGCAGCAGCCGCTGGTGGCTGGCGTAGCCCAGGTACGGGGTGACGTCGAGCAGCAGGTAGATGCCGCGCTGATCGGCCTGCTTGATCGCCTGCAGCACCGCGCTGGCGTCCGGCGGCCCGCTCGGCGGGTCCTCGCGGTCCAGGTCGATGCGGCGCAGGCCCTCGGTGATCGACCAGCGGTGCAGGGCGCGCCAGACCTGCATCAAGGCCTGCCGGAACAGGTCGACGATGCGCGCCTCCTCCTGCGTCTCGATCACGATCAGGGGCGTGTTGGCGCGGATCAGCGCGACCAGGTCCTGCAGCTCGCTCATGGCATCGGAAGGCGAAGGGGGCCGCCACGATAGCAAGCCCGGCGGCTGGCGGCGCGCTGCGCGTTGACTACCGGCTGACGTAGGGCCGGTGTACGCTCCGGCTTCTTCCCCCGGAAGCGAGGCGTGCATGAAGACGATCCTGGTGGCCGGCTCCAAGGGCGGCGTGGGCAAGACCACGGTCGCCACGCACCTGGCGGCGTCCTACGCGCTGGCAGGCAAGCGCACGGTGCTGGCCGATGCCGATCCGCAGGGCTCCTCGACCCGCTGGGCCGAACGCCGTGCCGGCCTGGACAGCGCGGTGCTGCCGATCGACGCCAGCCGCAAGCGCAGCTGGCGCGCGGCGCTGCCCGACGACGCGCAGCGGGTGATCGTCGACGCCCCCGCCGGCGCCATGGCCGAGGACCTGACCCATTTCCTCGACGAGGCCGACGCGGTGGTGGTGCCGGTGATGCCCTCGGCGCTGGACATCGAGGCCACCGTCGGCTTCCTCAACACCCTGGCCAAGGTGCCGCGGGTGCACCAGCGCAAGCTGCCGGTCGGGCTGGTGCTCAACCGCAGCAAGCCCTGGACCAATGCCACCCAGCAGGCGCTGCAGATGCTCGCCGAATGGCCCTACCCGGTGGTGGCGCAACTGCGCGACAGCCAGGCCTACGTGGTGCTGGTGGGGCTGGGCCGCAGCCTGTTCGATTACCACTCCGTCCAGGTCCGCGACCACCAGCAGGACTGGGAACCGTTGCTCAAGTGGCTCAAGAAGGCCTGACCGATGACCATCGTTTTGCGAGAAGTGATCCTGCTGCGCCATGCCCACGCCGAACCGGCCGACACCGGCCAGGCCGATTTCGACCGGCCGCTGTCGCCGCACGGCCTGGCCGAGGCCGAGGCGGCCGGGCGCTGGCTGCTGGAGCAGCGGCTGGTGCCGGACCGGGTGCTGTGTTCGCCGGCGCGGCGCGCGCGCGAAACCCTGGAGGCGGTGCTGGAGCTGACCGGCTACGTCGAGCAGCGCCTGGAGCCGCGCATCTACGAGGCGACCTCGGGCACCCTGGCCGATCTGCTGGACGGCCACCGCGACGTCGAGCGGCTGTTGCTGGTCGGCCACAACCCGGGCCTGGAGCGGCTGGCGGCGCTGATGCACAGCGGCCAGTCCGGCGACTACCGCGGCATGCCCACCGCCAGCGTCGCCGTGCTCGGGGTCCCGCACGACGCGGCGATCGAGCCGGGCGTGGCGCGCTTGACCGCGTTCTGGTGGCCCTGAGCCCGCTGCGCAGGTTCCTGCGGCCGGCGCTCTGCGCCGCGCTGCTGCCGTTGTGTCTGTGGTGCGCCGTCGGCCACGCGCAGGTGACGCCGGCCTTGCTGGCGCCCGGCGAATACGCCCTGGACCCGGCGCAGTCGCGCTTCGGGTTCGAGATCCGCACCCGCTTCGGCCAGCGCATCGAAGGCTTCTTCCCGCGCTACGAGGGCACCGTGCACGTGCTGCCCGATGGCCGCCACCAGGTGCACCTGCGCCTGTTCACCGCCTACGTGGAAATCCCCGGCAAGCCGCGCTACACCGGCTGGATGCGCGGCGAGGATTTCTTCGACGCGCCGCGCTACCCCACCGTGTCCTTCGACTCGCAGCCGTTCTCGCCGCAGGTGCTGGGCAAGGGCGGGCCGATCCCCGGCATCCTGAGCATCCGCGGGGTCAGCCACGCCGAGACGCTGACCGTCATGCCGGCCGCATGCACCCGCGCAGGCTATGATTGCGATGTCATCAGCCGCGGTACGGTATTGCGTGGACGTTACGGAATGGACAAGTGGGATCTGGCCTTGAGCGACCGGGTCACCTTCGTGCTGCGCGCACGCCTGACCGAGGCGGCCACTCGGTGATATCAAAGTTGATGCGGGTGCTGGTGGTGGTGGCGCTGCTGCTCGGCAGCGGCTGCGCGAGCCTGTCGCAGGCGCAGCACGGCCGCGCCGTGGCGATCGCCGAGGCCGCGCGCGACCGCCAGGTCGACTGCACGCGCGGGGACCGCTGCGCGCTGGCCTCGCCGCTGCGCGGGCTCGCCGGCAAGGCCTTCGCCCAGTCCGGCGCCGGCGCGCCGCGGCACTACGCCACCATCCTCGACCACGGCGAAGAGGCGCTGGTGGCGCGGATCAACCTGATCCGCAGCGCCAGCCGCAGCATCGACCTGCAGACCTACATCTTCGACAAGGACGACAGCGCGCGGCTGGTGATGGACGAACTGCTGGCCGCGGCGCGGCGCGGCGTGCAGGTGCGCGTCCTGATCGACCAGCTCTCGGCGATCTCCGACCTGCAGATCCTCGGCGCGCTGGCCGGCGCGCACGAGAACTTCTCGCTGCGCATCTACAACCCCACCTTCGGCCTGGCCAAGCCCAACTACTTCCACTACGCCGCCAGCGTGCTGTGTTGCTTCCGCCGCTTCAACCAGCGCATGCACAACAAGCTGCTGGTGATCGACGATGCGATCGGCGTGGTCGGCGGGCGCAACTACCAGGACGACTATTTCGACTGGGACGCCGAATACAACTTCCGCGACCGCGACGTGCTGGTCGCCGGCCCGGTGGCGCGGTCGATGGCCGCCAACTTCGACGCCTACTGGGCGGCGCGGCGCAGCGTGCCGGTGGCGCGGCTCAACGACGTCGGCAAGCTGCTGCTGCGCCAGGGCGTGCCGGCGATGCCGCCGGCGCAGTTCCTGCGCCCGGAGCGGGTGCAGCGGGTCAGCGAGGAGGCGTCCGATCCGGCCTTCGTGGAGAACGCCTTCGTGCTGCCGGCGCTGCCGGTGAAGCATGTGGACTACGTCGCCGACCTGCCGCAGAAGCACCGCCGCGAACACGGCCCCAAGGCCATCTCCACCGCGCCCAAGCTCGACCGGCTGATCGCCGACGCACGCCAGGAAATCATCCTGCAGACGCCGTACCTGGTGCTGTCGGACCCCGCGCAGGAGATCTTCCGCGAGCTGCGCAAGCGCACCCCGCCACCGCGCGTGGTGGTGGCCACCAACAGCCTGGCCGCCACCGACAACCCGGTGGTGTATGCACTTTCCTACAAGTACAAGCGCCGCAACCTGCGCGAACTGGGCTTCGACATCTACGAGTACAAGCCGTTCCCGCTGGATGCGCCGGTGGACTACGCCAACCTGTTGCCGGCGCCGTTGCAGGGCGAGGTGCCGGCCACGCCGGCCAGCGGCGAAAACGCAGGCGAGCACGGCGGCGGCGATACCGGCAGCGGGCGCAACACGCTGCTGGGCGGCAGCGCGGCCGGACGCAGTTCGCTGCTGGGCAGCGGCAGTGGCGGGCCGTCCGGCAGCCGCGGCGACGGCAGCCAGGTCGCGCGCCGCGTGCTGCGCACCGAGACCCGCCCCTCGTACCTGAGCCGGCGCATCGCCAACCGGCCGCTGCCGGTGACCCGCGAGGGCGCGCGCATGGGCCTGCACGCCAAGTCGCTGGTGGTGGACCGCCGCGTCGGCGTGATCGGCACCCACAACTTCGACCCGCGCAGCGAGACCTACAACACCGAGGGCGCGGTGATCGTCGACGATCCGGCGTTCGCGCAGGCGCTGGCGGCCAGCATCGGCCGCGACATCGAGCCGGAGAACTCCTGGGTGGTGGCGCCGCGGGTCAAGCCGCCGGTGCTGTCGGGCCTGAACTACAGCATGGGCAAGGTCTCCGAGGCGCTGCCGGTGCTGGACTTCTGGCCATGGCGCTACGCCACCGACTACGAATTCCAGCCCGGCCCCGACTGCCCGGCGCCGCTGACCCGGCGCGACCCCGGTTTCCACCGCTGCTACAGCTCGGTCGGCGACTTCCCCGAGGTCAACGTCGGCCCGAAGTGGCTGCTGGTGCGGATGTTGACCGCGTTCGGCTCGGGGCTGGTGCCGATTCTTTGAGGGGCGGGGATTCGGGATTCGGGATTGGGGATTCGTAACAGGCGCATCCCTGCGACCGGAGGCGTCGCCTGGCGCGATAATGTTCAGTGCCGGGGATGCCGCTCTTGCCAATCCCCAATCCCGAATCCCCAATCCCGGCCCTCCAATGCCCTTTCGCGAACCTGCCGATCTCGCCGTCCTCAACGCCGATTGCCGCGACACCCTGATCGCGCACCTGGGCATCGTCTTCACCGAGGCCGGGCCGGACTGGCTGCGGGCGACGATGCCGGTGGACGCGCGCACGCGGCAGCCGTACGGGCTGCTGCACGGCGGCGCATCGGTGGTGCTGGCCGAGACCCTGGGCAGCACCGCCGGCAACCTGTGCGTGGAGCCGGGGCGGATCTGCGTGGGCCTGGAAATCAACGCCAACCACCTGCGCGCCGCGCGCAGCGGCACGGTCACCGGCACCGCGCGGCCGCTGCACGTGGGCCGGACCACGCAGGTGTGGGAGATCCACATCGAGGACGCGGCCGGCAAGCCGGTGTGCGTGTCGCGGCTGACCCTGGCGGTGGTCGACCGCGGCTGAGCCCGGTCCCGGGCTGAACCCTGCCTCGGCGGTCACGGGCGACGTGTCTGCGGCCGCGTCTTCGGGGTGACACAATTGTCCGCTAGGCCCCCGCTTCCGGTACCCTTGTTCGAATGAGCGAGTTCTCCCCACCCGCCATGCGCCAATACGGTGGGGCGCTGCGCTGGGTTCGTTACGGCTACCGCGTGCCGCTGCTGGCGTTGCACGTGCTGTTGTCGCTGCCGTTCCTGCTGGTGTGCATGGCGCTGTCGCCCGGCCGCGCCGGCACCGAGTCCTTCGGCGACCGCATGGTCTGCTGGTGGTCGACCTGGCTGCTGCGCATCTTCGGCCTGCGCGTGCGCCGCATCGGCGCGCCCTTGCCCAATCCGGTGCTGTTCGTCGCCAACCATGTCAGCTGGATCGACATCGTGATGCTGCACAGCCAGCGCATGATGGGCTTCGTCGCCAAGCGCGAGATCGCCGGCTGGCCGCTGGTCGGCTGGCTGGCCGCGCGCGGGCAGACCATCTTCCACCAGCGCGGCAGCACCGAGTCGCTGGGCGGGGTATTGCAGGCGATGCTGGAGCGGCTGCGCTCCGGCTGCTCGGTCGGCGTGTTCCCGGAAGGGCGCACCCGCAGCGGCGAGGACGTGGGGCCGTTCCATGCGCGCATCTTCCAGGCCGCGGTCGAGGCCGAGGTGGCGGTGCAGCCGGTGGCGCTGCGCTACGGTGCCGGCGGCTCGGCGCAGCAGATCGTCGCGTTCGGCCCGCACGAGAGTTTCTTCGCCAACTTCCTGCGTCTGCTCGGCGAGCCGGGGCGGGTGGCCGAGGTGCATTTCCTGGAGCCGATCCGGCTGCAGGACGTGGAAGGGCGCCGCCGCATCGCCGAGATCTCGCGTGCGCGCATCGTCACGGCGATGGCACAACCCTGAACACCGGGACACTGCCGACGCCGCGCTTGACCGATTACTCCAGTCGACAGGCGCAAGCTCGCTGCCCATGAACGCGACCGATTACTCCCCCCCTCGCTGGCTGCGCAACCCGCACGTCCAATCGGTACTGGGTTCCAGCCTGCTGCGCGTGCGCCGTGGCGAACAACTGCTCGCCGCCAGCGGCGCCACCACCACCTCGCACATCCTCGACGGCGGCGATGGCGTGCGCCTGCAGGGCTGGCTCAGCGTGCCGGCCGGCGAAGCGCCGCGCGGCACCGTGCTGCTGCTGCACGGCTGGGAAGGCAGCGCCGACTCCAGCTACATGCGCCTGACCGCGGCGAAGATGCTGGCGCTGGGCTACCAGGTGTTCCGGCTCAACTTCCGCGACCACGGCGGCACCCACCACCTCAACGTGGACCTGTTCCACTCCGAGCGCCTGGACGAAGTGGTCAACGCCGCCTGCGACCTGTGGCAGCGCTTCCCCGCGCCGACCCTGCTCGCCGCCGGCTACTCGCTCGGCGGCAATTTCGCCCTGCGCCTGGCGTTGCGCGCACCGGCGGCGGGACTGCCGCTGCAGCACGTGGCCGCGGTGTGCCCGCTGCTGGACCCGGCCACCACCATGCAGCGGATCGAGAACGGCCCGCAGTTCTACGACTGGTACTTCCGCCGCAAGTGGCGCGAGTCGCTGCTGCGCAAGCGCGAACTGTTCCCCGACCGCCACGGCTACGACGACGCCACCCTGGCGCTGGACATGCGCGGGTTGATGGCCTGGCTGGCCGAGCGCCATGCCGGCTTCGCCAGCCTGGACGCCTACTTCGACAGCTACTGCATCGCCGGCGAGCGCCTGCAAGGCCTGCGCGTGCCGGCCGACATCCTGATGGCCGAGGACGACCCGGTGATTCCCCTGGACGACTTCCGCAGCTGGCGCCTGCCGGACCTCGCGCGGCTGGAAATCGCCCGCTGGGGCGGGCATTGCGGCTTCATCGAGAACGCGCGCGGCGACGGCTTCGCCGAACGCTGGGTGGCCGAACGGCTGACCGAGGGGCTGGTGGAGGCCTGACCGGCGTTGCGCGCAGGCCGGCGGGCGATCTCGCCCGCGCCGGCGTGCGGCAGGCGGTCAGCAAGGTGGGCGCACCGGGATTCCCGGGTGCGGCACGCGTCGATGCTCCTTCCGCCGTTCCCGCACCATCACCGCCGCCACCACGTAGCGCTGCCCGGCGCACGGGTCATCTACGCGGCCGGCATGCTCGGCAAACCTCGCAGGCGCGTCGCCTCAGTCCCCCGGCAGCGTCGGCGACACGGCCGCTCCCAGCGAGGCCCGATGCGCCCGATGTACCCGCCGCGCGGACGCAGGCGCCCGCGCAGGGCGGCCGGGCGCTCCCGCTACAATGCGGGTTTGCCCCAACGCCGGACCCACATGCACCAGCCCATTCTCGACGCCCTGCGCCGCCAGGACACCGCCGACGCGCTGCGTCTCGCCCAGACCTGGGCCGCCGAGGCCGCCGACGACCCGCAGGCCTTCCGCTGGCTGGCGCTGGCGCAGCAGCAGCACGGCGAGACCGCCGCCGCCCTGGACAGCATCGGCCGTGCGATCGCGCTGGCGCCGGAAGACGCCAGCCTGCACCTGCTGCACGCAGGCATGCTGGTCAGCGCCAACGACCTGGCCCAGGCCGAGGACGCCCTGGCGCAGACCGCGGCGCTGGATCCCAACGAATTCCTTGCCTACGTGATGCGCGCGCACCTGGCGCTGGGCCGCGGCGACCTGGACGAAGTGGAGCGGCTTAGCCGCACCGCCGCGCGCCTGCAGCCGGAACATCCGCAACTGCTCGGCGTGGACGGCATGCTGGCGCTGCGCCGCGGCGACGCCGATCGCGCGCTGGCGCTGCTCGCGCGCGCCAGCAACGCGCTGCCGGACGATCCGCGCCTGCTCTACGCGCTGGGTTTCGCCTACCTGGACAAGCAGCACTTCGCCTTCGCCGAGACCGCGTTCCGCCGCGTCGCCGCGCTCACCCCGGGCACCGGCGCGGCGATGATGGCGTTGGTCGCGCAACTGGCCTACCGCCAGGGCCGCCTGGACGACGCCATCACCGCGCTGGAGACGGTGCTGGCCGATCCGGCCGGCGACACCGCCAACATGCGCCGGCTGGCCGGCGAGTACGCCCTGCAGGCCGACCGTCCGGCCGAGGCGCTGGACCACCTGCGCCGCACCCTGGCGGTGGCCCCGGCCGACCGCCGCACCCTGCACGCCGCGCTGATCGCCTGGCAGCGGCTGGGCACGATCGACGATGCCCGCGCCACCCTGGAAGCGGCGCTGGCCACCACCACCGACGCCCACGACCTGTGGCTGGCGCGGCTGGCGCTGGAGCCGGTGGGCGGCCCCGAGGCACGCGCGCTGATCGCACGCTGGCAGGCGGCGATGCCGGCGCACGTGCCGGCGCTGGAAGCGCAACTGCGGGTGCACGACATGGCCGGCGAACGCGACCAGGGCGAAGCCGTGGCGCAGCGCATCGTGGCGCTGGAACCGGGCCGGCTCAGCGGCGAGGAACGCCTGGTCGAGGCGCTGCTGGAGCGCGGCGAGCACGACGCCGCCATCGCCCACGTGCACGGCCTGATGCAGCGCATGCCCGAACGCGACCGCACCGTGGTGCGGCCATGGCTGGCGGCGGTGCAGGATGCGGCCGGGCGCCCGGACGACGCGCTGGCGACCTGGGTGGCCTTCCAGGAGGAACAGTTGCCGCATCGCCTGCCGCTGCCGCCGCTGGGCCAGGCCCCGGCGCAGTGGCCGCCGCTGGGCACTGTCGACCCGCAGAACCAGGCGCGCCCGCTGTTCGTCTGGGGTCCGCCGGGCAGCGGCGTGGAGCGGGTGATCGCGGTGATCGATGCGGCCAGCCCGGTGCTGCGCGGCGACCGCTTCGGCCCGCAGCCGCCGACCGACGGCCTGCAGCGCTTCCGCAGCGTCGAGGAACTGGACAGCGGCGCCCTGGACGGTGCGGCGCTGGTCGCCGAGTGGCGCGCGCAACTGCCGGCGCGTGGCGTCGGCGACGGCAACATCGTCGACTGGCTGCTGTGGTGGGACAACGCGCTGCTGCGCGCGCTGCGCCCGCACCTGCCGGAAGGGCGGCTGCTGGTGGTGCTGCGCGACCCGCGCGACATGCTGCTGGACTGGCTGGCCAACGGTGCCCCGGCGCCGCTGGGCCTGGCCTCGCCGGAGACCGGTGCGCAGTGGCTGGCGGCGGTGCTGGCGCAGGTCGCCGACCTGCACGAACAGGATCTGTATCCGCACCACCTGGTGCGCCTGGACGGGACCGAGCACGATCCGGCCGGCGTGGCGGCGGCGCTGGAGCAGGCGTTCGGCGTGGCGTTCCCGACCATCGCCACGGTCGGCCCGCCGCGCCTGGCCGCCGGCCATTGGCGCGCCTACGCCACGCCGCTGGCCGCCGCCTTCGCGCTGCTGACGCCGGTCGCGGTGCGCCTTGGCTACCCTGAAACCTGATTCCCCAAGGAGTTCCCCGCATGCGCCTTCGCAGTGACAGCATCCAGCCGGGTCAGCCCATCGCCGCGACCTACGCGATGGGCCAGGCCGACGGCTTCGGCGGCAACCGCAACCCCCACCTGGCCTGGGACGCGGTGCCGGCCGGCACCCAGTCCTTCGTGCTGCTGTGCGTCGATCCGGACGTGCCGACCGTGGCCGAGATGGTCGGCCGCGACGACGTGCAGATCCCGGTCGAACAACCGCGCACCGAATTCGTGCATTGGGTGGCGGTGGACCTGCCCGCCGACCTGCGCGAGATCGCCGAAGGCAGCGCCAGCGACGGCGTGGTGGCCAAGGGCAAGCAGCAACCGCCCGGCCTGGACGGCGCGCGGCAGGGACTGAACAGCTACACCGACTGGTTCGCCGGCGACGCGGCGATGGGCGGCGACTACCACGGCTACGACGGCCCGTATCCGCCGGCCAACGACCTGCGCGTGCACCGGTACTTCTTCCGCTTGTTCGCGCTGGACGTGGCACGCCTGGACGTGCCGGCACGCTTCACCGCCGCCGACGCCTTGCGCGCGATGCAGGGCCACGTGCTGGCCGAAGCCAGCCTGCACGGCACTTACAGCCTCAATCCGGCGGCGAAGTAAGCCGTAAAGCCCCTCTCCCGCCGGGAGAGGGGTTGGGGTGAGGGTCCGGCGCGCGAAGCGCCTCGCCGATCTGACTTTGCGAGGCTTCGCCCGCACCCTCATCCGCCCCTGCGGGGCACCTTCCCCCGAAAAGGGGGCCATGGTCCCGACGGGAGAAGGGAGGCGCCGAGCCCCTCTCCCCTCGGGAGAGGGGTTGGGGTGAGGGTTGGCGCGCGAAGCGCCTCGCCGATCTGTGACTGCGAGGCTCCGCCCGTACCCTCATCCGCCCCTTTGGGGCACCTTCCCCCGAAAAGGGGGCCATGGTCCCGACGGGAGAAGGGAGACGCCGAGCCCCTCTCCCTCCGGGAGAGGGGTTGGGGTGAGGGTACGGCGCGCGCAGCGCCT
>NZ_NMPP01000068.1:0-42373 GCF_009192885.1 Xanthomonas sp. LMG 12462
GCCATCGCCGACCAGCATCACGTGCTCGGACTGGTCCATCACCGCACGCGCCAGTTCGATCGGGTTCTTGACCCGGTGCACGCCGGCCACCGCGCCGGCCTTGCCGGTGCGCCCGTCCATGATCGCCGCGTCCAGTTCGTTGCGGCCGTCGTGGGTGAACACCGCGCCCTTGCCGGCGTTGAACTGCGGCGAGTCCTCCAGCACGGTGATCGCCGCGGCGACTGCATCCACCGCCGGCTTGCCCTGCGCCAGCAGCGCCTGCCCGGTGCGCAGCGCCTTCTCCATCGCCGCGCGCGCCTCGGCCAGGTCGGCCGGGCTGCTGCTGGCGCGCTCGACGCCGGCGCCGCCATGGATCACCAGGGTGGTGGCGGGAATCTCGCGCATGCGCCCGTCCTGCACGGCGTAGTAGCGGTGGAAGACCGGTGCCTCGACGCGGCCGTCGGGCAGGTGCAGGGTGGAACCGGGGCCGACCCCGACGGTCTCGATGCGGGCGGCCTGCAGCGGCTGCCCGGCCGGGGTGGGCGGTTGCAGCGGCCCGGCGACCACGGTGGCCACGGCCTGCGGATCGGTGGCATAGACGCGCGCGGTACCGTCGCCCTCCACCGCCAGCGCGGCGCTCTCGTCCACGCCCAGACCGATCAGCGGCTCCCCCTTGGGCGCCAGGGTGGCGGCCTTGGCGCGGAACGCAAACAGGCGGCCGAGGCGGTCGCGCTCGCGGAAGTGGGTATCGGTGATGACCCGCTTGAGCAGGTCCAGGTGCAGGAAGTCGGTCTCGATGGTGACCGCCGGCCCCAGCGGATCGGCCAGCGCCGCCGGGCTGGTGATGCTGCCGCCGTCCATCGAGCCGTACAGGTACTCGCCCAGCATCGCCAGGCCGGCGCTGGTGCCGCCCAGCGGCTTGCCGGCGCGCACGTGCGCGTCCAGCGCGTCGGCCACCGGGGTGTTCTTCCAGTAGCGCACGTAGCGCGACTGGTCGCCGCCGGCGATGAAGATGCCGTCGGCGCGGGCCAGCGCGCGCAGCAGCGCCGGATCGCTGGAGGCGCCGCGGCCGCTGAACACGAACGTCTCGACCGAGGCCACGCCGCCGACCTTGCGGTAGAACTCCTCGCCCACCTCGTTGGCCTGCGAGGCGCGCAGCACCACCACGTGGCCGTGCCCGGCCTTGGCCATGAACCAGCGCAGCGCGTCGTAGTTGCGGTCGCCGCCCCCCATCAGCAGCAGGCCGGGCGACACCGGGCCGGGTGTGGGCGCGGCCGGATCGCCGACCAGGTACTGGCGGTAATCGCGCGCGACGGCGGGCGTGGCCAGGCACAGGCCCAGCAGCAGCGACATCCAGGGCCGGAACATGCCGACGGAACGGGTCATGCGGATCTCCTCGGGAACGGGGCGGGCAGACGAGCGTGCGGCTCGTTGCTGAGAGGGGACGAACGGCGGCACGGTTTCCCCCCGCCGCCTTCACCCTCCCACGTCGGCGCGCGCGGCACTTGCCCGCACGCACCGGCGATCGGCTAATGTGGGATCCATGTCCGCTTCCCTCGACGATTGGTTCGTCCAAGAAATCCTCGTCCACGAGCAGGCGCTCAGCGGCTACCTGCGGCGCTGCTGGCCGCATCGCGAGGAGTGGCACGACCTGCGCCAGGAGATCTACGTGCGCGTCTACGAGGCCGCCGGCAAGGCCCGGCCGAGCCTGCCCAAGTCGTTCCTGTTCGCCACCGCGCGGCACCTGATGACCGATCGGTTGCGCCGCAACCGGGTGGTGTCGATCGAGGCAGTGGGGGATCTGGAGTCGATGCACGTCCTGATAGACGAGCTGTCGCCGGAACGCTGGTGCGGCGGACGGCAGGTGCTGGGCCGGCTGGCGGCGGCCTTCGACCGGTTGCCGGACCGCTGCCGCAGCGTGGTCTGGCTGCGGCGGGTCGAGGAACTGCCGCAGAAGGAGGTGGCCGTGCGCCTGGGAATCAGCGAGAAGAGCGTGGAGAAGCACGTGGCCCGGGGCATGCGCCTGCTGGCCGATCATTTCCATGGCGACGAGGGCGCGGCGGCGCCGGCGAAGCCGATGCAGCCGCGGGCACGCGATGGACAGCAGGTGGATTGAGGCGCGTGCGGCGGCCTGGCTGGCGCGGCGCGACCGCGACGACTGGTCCGACGCACGGCAGGCGCGCCTGGATGCCTGGCTGGCCGCGGCCACCGCGCACCGGGTGGCGTTCCTGCGCCTGCAGGCCGCATGGCAGGAGAGTGGGCGCCTGCAGGCGCTGGGCGCCGGCCAGCGCGATGGGCAGGTGCCGGAACGCGGCCGCTGGCAGGGCCTGGGCGGCCGCAGCACGCTGGCGCCGGCCGCCACGGCCGCCACCGCCGCGCCGGACCTGCGCGGCCTGCGCTTCGCCCCGCGGCCGCGTGCGCCGCGTCGACGGCGCTGGCCGGCGGCGCTGGCAGCGGCGCTGCTCGGTGCCGCGGTGCTGTCCCTGGTCTGGCGGCATGCCGTCGAACCAGTGCCGACCGCCTATGCCAGCGTCACCGGCCAGCTGCGCCCGGTGGCTCTGGCCGACGGCTCGCAGGCCACGCTGAGCAGCGACAGCCGCATCGCGGTGGCCCTGTCGCGCGCGCAGCGGCGCATCGACCTACAGCGCGGCGAGGCGTTCTTCGCGGTGAGCAAGGACCCGGGCCGGCCCTTCGTGGTCGACAGCGGCGCGCGCCGGGTGGTGGCGGTGGGCACGCGCTTCGCGGTGCGCCGCGAGGCCGATGCGCTGCGCGTGGTGGTCACCGAAGGCACGGTGCGGCTGGAATCGGCGGGCGCGCCGCAGGCGCCGCCGCTGCTGCTGCATGCCGGCAGCATCGCCCAGGCCGGGCCGCACGGGGTGCTGGTACGCCGGGTCGCGCTGGCCGAAGCCGAGCGCGCGCTGGACTGGCGCAGCGGCTACCTGAGTTTCGACGACACCCCGCTGCAGGCGGCGGTGGCCGAGTTCAACCGCTACAACACGGTCAAGCTGCAGGTCGCCGACGCCGGTGCCGCGGCGCTGCGGGTCGGCGGCAACGTGCGCTGGTCCAACGTCGATGCCTTCGTGCGCCTGCTCGAACAGGGGTTCCCGATCCGCGCCGAGCGCCACGGCGACACGGTGTTGTTGCACAGCCGGTAAGCCGTACCGCGCCGCGCCGCGCCGGGCCGGCGCGGCGGCGGGGGGATTTGTCGGTCTCGTTCGTCCTGGAGCTACTGAGGCGCGCTCCGCGCCCGTTTGGGGAGAAAACTCGATGCGGTATCCGATGCGTGCCCTGCTGCTGAGCATGGCCTGTGCGAGCGCCTGTGCGGCGCAGGCACAACCCGCTGCCGTTGCCGCCACCGGCACGGTGGACGTCCCCGCCGGCCCGCTGCGCGCGGCGCTGGACACCCTGGCGCGGCAATCCGGCGCGCAACTGATCTACCGCGCCGACCAACTGGGCCAGGCCCGCAGCGGCGGCGCGCACGGCCAACTGGACACCGCACAGGCGCTGCAGCAGGTGCTGCGCGGCAGCGGCTTCGTCGCCCAGCGCGACCCCTCCGGCGCGTGGCTGGTGCGGCGCCAGGAGCCGGCCCCGGCCCGCGCGCAGCCGGTCCGTGCCGCCGCGCCTGCGCCGGCCGCGCCGGCCGAGGCGCCGGTGGCGCAACTGGACACCCTGCGCGTGACCGGCTCGCGCATCCCGCGCACGCAGGTGGAAGGCCCCGCGCCGATCAGCGTGATCAGCGCCGAGCAGATCAAGGCCAACGGCTTCACCTCGGTGCCGGACGTGCTGCGCGCGATGACCCAGAACGGCGGCGAGACGCAGAGCCCGCAGTCGGCCAGCGGCGCGGACTTCTCGCCCGGCGCGCAGCAGGTGGACCTGCGCGGGCTCGGCCCCAACCACACCCTGGTGCTGGTCAACGGCCGCCGCATCGCCGACTTCCCGATGCCGTTCAAGGGCCGCAGCAACTTCACCGACATCTCCAACATCCCGCTGGGCATGATCGACCGCATCGAGATCCTGACCGGCAGCGCCTCGGCGATCTACGGCTCGGACGCGATCTCCGGCGTGGTCAACTTCATCCTCAAGAAGCACGCCGACGGCACCACGCTGGACTACCGTTTCGGCGACACCACCCGCGGCGGCGGCGAGAGCTTCAACCTCAGCCTCAGCAGCGGTTGGTCGCGCGGCAATTTCGACGCGGTGTTCGGCGCCGAACTGGTCTCGCAGACGCCGCTGTGGGCCTACGAGCGCAGCCGCCAGGACAGCACCCTGGACGGCCCCACCGCACGCTCGCAGGTGCCGCGCCGCACCTTCCTGCGCACCGACGGCAACGACGACTACCTGGACCCGGGCGCGGACACCTGCGCGGCGGTGTCCGGCCTCAACGGCGGCAGCACCGGCTACGCCACCCGCCCCGGCTACGGCGCGTTCTGCGGCAGCAGCGCCTCGATCGGCTACGGCACCATCACCAACAAGCGCCGCGGCCTCAACGGCTACGCCTCGCTGCGCTACGCCTTCGACAACGGCAGCGAGTGGTTCGCCGACGTGCAGGTGGGCTACCACGAGCTGTCGCTCTTCCGCGACGTGACCCAGTGGGGCTACATGGCCCCGGACGGCAACGAGCAGGGCTATTTCTACAACCAGGCCACCGACCAGGTGGAAGCCTGGGGGCGCCAGTTCAGCCCGGAAGAAATGGGCGGCCTCAACGCCGGCACCATCCGCACCCGGCAGAAGACCTTCAGCGTCACCACCGGTTTCAAGGGCCACCTCGGCGCGGACTGGGACTACGAGACCAGCCTCAGCCACTCGCAGTACCAGGCCACGATCAGTTGGCCGCAGATCGTCGCCGCGCGCGCCAATGCGCTGTTCCTCGGCCCGCAGCTGGGCGTGGACGAAGACTCGGGGCTGCCGATCTTCAACGCCGACCCGCAGCGGCTGTACACGCCGCTGAGCCGTGCCGAGTACGACAGCATCGCCCAGCGCACGGTGTACCAGCCGCGCTCGCGCACCGACACCCTCGCCTTCACCGCCACCAACACCGCGCTGTTCTCGCTGCCCGGCGGCGATGCCGGCATGGCCGCGACCGCCGAGTTCGGCAACCAGGCCTACAACCTGCGCCCGGATCCGCTGGCCACGCAGTACTACTACTACAGCTGGAAGGACTCCGACGGCCACGGCAGCCGCAACCGCTGGGCGCTGGCCAGCGAGCTGCGCCTGCCGGTGCTGTCGACGGTGTCGCTGAGCCTGGCCGGGCGCTACGACCAGTACCGCTTCGCCGGGCGCTCGCTGGGCAAGTTCACCTACAGCGGCGGGCTGGAGTGGCGGCCGGTGGACACGCTGCTGGTGCGCGCCTCCTACGGCACCGCGTTCCGCGCCCCCGACCTGCACTACGTGTATGCCGGCCCCGGCAACGACGAGACCACCGGCGTGGACTACTACCGCTGCGCCAGCGAGGAACCGGGCGTGGCGATCCAGGACTGCAGCTACAACGAAGAGGCGGTGATCCGCGGCCGCAGCGGCAACCGCGCGCTGAACCCGGAGAACAGCACCTCGTGGACCGCCGGCCTGGTGTGGTCGCCGATGGCCGACCTGGACCTGTCGGTGGACTACTTCAACATCGACATGCGCGACCAGGTGCAGGACCTGCGCGTGGACCAGGTGCTGCGCGACGAGGCCGACTGCCGCCTCGGCGTGCTGCAGGCCACCTCCACCACCTGCCAGCAGGCGCTGGCACGGGTCACCCGCAGCGCCGACGGCCGCCTGTACGGGGTCTACGTCAACCCGATCAACATCGCCCGCGAACGCACCAACGGCATCGACCTCAGCGCGCAGTACCGCCTCGACACCGGCATCGGCACCTTCCGCCTGAGCGGCAACTACACTTGGGTGCGCCGCCACGACATCCAGGTGTACGCCGGCGAAGCGATGGTGGACGAGTTCGCGGTCAACAGCGGCTACGACATCCCGCGCACCAAGGCCAGCGCCAGCGTGTCGTGGGAGCGCAACGCCTGGACCGCGACGTTGCACGGCGAACGCCTGGGCCGCCTGCCGACCTCCGATTCCTACGACCAGGTCTACGACCCGGAGAGCGGCGACAGCCCGTGGATCGGCGCCACCTACCGCTACAACGCCTCGCTGCAGTACCGCTTCACCGACCACGCGCAGTTGTCGCTGACAGTGACCAACCTGTTCGACAAGATGCCGCCGCACGACCGCACCTATACGTCGTACCCGTACTACGACGTGTCCTGGTTCGACACCGTGGGCCGCAGCGTGTACCTGCAGTACACGCAGAAGTTCGGTGGCGGCGCGCTGTAGCGCCGGGGTCGAGGCCTGCATGTGGGAGCGGCGTCAGCCGCGAGGAGCGAAAGGTCGGCTGACAACGTCGGTCGTCGGGACTGAAGTCCCTCCCACAGTGCAGCCCTCAAGCGATCCTGGCACCGCACTTGTGGGAGCGGCTTCAGCCGCGACGAGGGAAGCTCAAAGCCACTTGGCACTTTCCTGCGTCGGGACTGAAGTCCCTCCCACAACAACATCCGACCCATGCGCTGCTCCTACGGCATCGGTTAGCGCCGTGGGGCAAAACGGCGGATGGCGCCGCCGTCAGCCGCCGCTGCCCGTCACAAGGTATCGCGGTGCTTGCCGCGCCACGGCCGGTACCATTCGCGGATCGCGGCGATGTCCGCCTGCATGTCCTCGCCGGTCCACACCACCTCGCCAAGGCCGACGGTGCGGCTGGGGTAGTCGAAGTACACCGGGAAAATCGGCACCTGCGCGCCGTGAGCGATCTTCCAGAACCCGGTCTTCCACTTCTCCACACGCTTGCGCGTGCCCTCGGGGGTGATCACGTACCACATGCGTTCGGCGCCGCGGATCAGCGCCACCGCCTGTTCGACCACGCCGCGTGGCGAGTTGCGGTCCAGCGGGATGCCGCCGAGCCTGCGCAGCAGCGGTCCCAGCGGCCACCAGAACAACTGGGTCTTGCCCAGCACGCGCACCTCGAAGCCGACCGCGAACTTGACCGCGAAGCCCAGGAACCCGTCCCAGTTGGAAGAATGCGGGGCCACGATCATCACCAGCTTGGGCACGTTGGGGAACTCGCCCACGACCCGCCAGCCGGTCAGCCGCAAGGCGGTGCGGCCGAGCCAGCGCATGAAGCGGCTGGGCCTGACCATCGGCATGTTCGGGGGCGCTGCGGGCAGGCGGTAATCGCGTTCGGTCAAAAGTCACTCCCAGCGGCCGGGCGAGCGGCCGCGTTTGATCTGGCTGCGCTCGCGCTTGGCGTCCAGGCGTCGCAGCTTGGCGCCGTGCGAGGGTTTGGTGGCGATGCGCCGCTTCGGCACCGACAGCCCGGCGGCGATGAACTCGGCCAGGCGCTGGCGCGCATCGTCGCGGTTGCGGTCCTGGGTACGGAAGCGCTGCGCATCGATCACCAGCACCCCGTCGGCGGTGATGCGGCGGTCGCGCCGCGCCAGCAGGCGCGCACGCAGCGGCTCCGGCAACGACGGCGAGCCGGCCAGGTCGAAGCGCAACTCGACCGCGGTGGCGACCTTGTTGACGTTCTGCCCGCCGGCGCCGCTGGCACGCACGAAGCGCTCGACGATTTCGTCCTCCGGAATCGTCAGGCTGCTCGAGATGTGGATGGCCCCGTTACCCATGGCGCGGATTGTAGGGTATTCGCCGGACCGCCCGGTTTCCGCGTCGGCGCCGCCTGAACGAGCCAGGGAGCGGACGCCGGCCGGTCGCACGTCCTCACGCGCGGCGGCGGCGGCGCGGCGATTGCCGTATTCTGGCCGCCGGTCATCGTTCTGCAGGATGCTCCATGCTCCCGATTCCGCGCTTCTTCCGTTGGCCGCAGCGCCTGCTGCTGGCCCTGCTGCTGGCCCTGGCCGCCCTCCCGGCGCTGGCCGAACCGCCCACCGATGCCGACGTCAACCGCCTGCTGTCGGCCTCGCGCGCGCAGAACATGCTCGACACCATGCTGCCGCAGATCGAGGCGATGCAGCGCCAGCAGTTCGCCCAGCTCACCGCGCAGCACCCGCTCGACGCCGCGCAGCAGCAGAAGCTGCAGCAGATCCAGGAGCGTACCCAGGCCACCGTGCGCAAGGCGCTGTCGTGGCAGGAGATGCGTCCGCTCTACGTCAACCTGTACAAGCAGACCTTCTCCAAGCAGGAGGTGCTGGCGATGGCCGAGTTCTACGAGAGCCCGGCCGGCCAGAGCCTGCTCGACAAGACCCCGCAGCTGATGCAGAACCTGATGGGCGCGATCCAGCAGAAGATGACCCCGCTGTTCGCCGACCTGCAGAAGGACCTGGAACAGACGGTCAACGCGCCGCCGGCCAAGTGACACAGCGCTGGCCCTGCGCGTCGCAGGAGCGGCTTCGTCCGCGACCGGGCGTTACCGAGGAAGCCTGATCGCGGCTGAAGCCGCTCCTGCACCTGGCCTACGGGGTTCTCAAGTCGGGCACGGCGTTCGATCCGAAAAGGGGCCTTGCCTGCTAGGGGGTAAGACGGTATCTACGAGAGCCGTCAGGCTTGCAGCATCCCAGCTGACATCGCATCCACCTGCCACGGCGCCGGATCCCAGCCGAACAAGCCGAACGCCCGCACGAATTCCGCATCCAGCGGCGCCGTCACCGCGATCCGGTGTCCGTCCGGATGCGGAAACGCCAAACGTTCGGCGTGCAGCAGCATGCGGTGCACGCCCTGCATGCGGAAGATGCGATTGTGGCGGCCATCGCCATGGCTGGTGTCGCCGATCAGGTGATGCGAGAGGTGCTTGAGGTGGCGGCGGATCTGCCGGAAGCGCCCGGTCACCGGGCTGCAGCGGAGCAGCGCATAGCGCGAGGTGGCGAACTCGCCCGACGGCACCTGCAGTTCGCCGCAGGCCAGGCGCGCGAAGCGGGTCTGCGCCGGTTTCTTCAGCGGCTTGCCAGGGCCGCCGTCGAGGTCGTGGTCGACCTCGAAACGGTCTTCGGCCGGCCAGCCGCGGCAGATCGCCAGGTAATCCTTGTCCACTTCGCCCCCCATCAGCGCCTTGCCCAGGACGCTGGCGGTGTCGCGGTCGAAGGCGAGCAGCAGGCAGCCGCTGGTGGCACGGTCGAGCCGGTGCACCAGGAAGATCGGCCGGCCCAACTGCGCACGCAGGCGGTCGGCGAGGAAGGCGTCCTCGCCGCGGGCGAGCTTGCTGTCGTGGACCATCAGCCTGGCAGGCTTGTCGACCACGGCCAGCAATGGGTCTTGATAGAGGATCTGCAGGGAATCGGCGTCGGTGTTCACTGCCGGATTATCCGCGCCGTGCCGCGGCGCGACAATGCGCATTGCAGGCAACGAGGCGCGCATGCAGGTGGCGCCGAGCGGCAGTGTCCGCTGCACTGAGCCATGACCTCGCTCACGACAACGGCACCCATGGCACCGATGACGACGTGGCTGCAGCTCGCGCCGACGGTTGCTTGACCCGGCGACGCACGTCGCGGGCAGGCACGCCGCCGCGCTGCGCCTACGCGTCCTTGACCGCCAGCAGTTCGCCGTTGCCGACCGGCAGCGTGGTGCAGGTGAACGCGGCATCGGCCTGCAACAGCGCGGCGAACGGCGCCATCTCCGCCGCATGCGACAGCGCATTGTCCACCACCAGCAGCCCACCCGGCCGCAGCACCCGGCGCAGCTGCGGCCACCAGTGGCAATACAGCGTGCGCTCGGCATCCAGGAACACCAGGTCGAACGCGGCCGAACCCGCATCGGCCAGCCAGGCGCCGGCATCGGTGTGGATCAGGTCGACGCAGCCCTCCACGTCGGCGTGGGCGAAGTTGCGCTGCGCCAGCGCGATCTTGTGCGCGGCATATTCCAGCGTGGTCACGCCGCCACCCAGTGCCACCGCGGCCTCGGCCAGCCACAGCGTGGAATAGCCGTTGGACGTGCCGATCTCCAGCACCCGCCGCGCACCTGTGGCGCGCACCAGCACCGCCAGCAGTTCGCCGGTCTCCGGGGTGATATTGAGCAGGCGCTGCGCGCGCTCGGGCTGGCCTGCATCGTGACGCGGACCTTCCTCGCCGAGTTCGGCGCGCACCACGTGCAGGCGCGCGCGATCCAGCGCCGCCACGCTCAGCGCCGCCACCACGCCGACAGCAGGGCCGCGGTGCCGGCACCGCCGCTGATCCAGGCCCACAGCGACACCCCGCCCAGCTGCGGCCCGCCCGCGTCGAGCGCGTACAGCAGCGTGGCCACGGTGAGCAGGCCGACGCCGGCGATCGCCGCCACCACCCGCCGCTGCATGCGCCGCACCAGCAGGTTGAGTTCGAACAGATCGCGCGAGCGCATCGACAGTTCGTGCCGGCCCTCGACCTGCTGGCGCAGCCAGCCGTGGATCAGCCGCGGCATGTCCGGCGCGTGGGTCATGATCTCCGGCAGGCGCTTGCGCAGTTCGTGCAGCGCCCGCTGCGGGCTGTAGCGCTCGATGAGGATGCGTTCGAGCACCGGCCGCGCCACCGCCCAGATGTCCAGTTCCGGATCGAGCTGGCGGCCGACGCCTTCGATGTTGAGCAGGGTCTTCTGCAGCAGGATCAGTTGCGGCTGCAGGGTCAGCTGGTAGCGCTGGGCCACGCGGAACAGCTTGATCAGGACCTCGGCCAGCGAGATCTGCGACAGCGGCCGGGTGAAGTACGGCTCGCACACCGAGCGCGCCGCCGCCTCCAGCTCGTCGATGCGCACGTTGGCCGGCATCCAGCCGGCCTCCACGTGCAGCTCGGCCATGCGCCGGTAATCCTTGTTGAAGATGGCCATGAAGTTCTCGGCCAGGTAGTACTGATCTTCCTGCGAGAGCTGGCCCATGATGCCAAAGTCCAACGCGATGAAGCGCGGGTTGTCGCGGCGCGCCGGGTCGCTGTCGACCCAGATGTTGCCGGCGTGCGCATCGGCATGGAAGAAGTTGTCGCGGAACACCTGGGTGTAGAACACCCGCACGCCCTTGGCCGCCAGCGCGCGGCGGTCGATGCCGGCGGCGTCCAGCGAGGCGATGTCGTCGGAGGGGATGCCGCGCACCCGCTCCAGGGTCAGCGCGCGCTCGGCGGTGTGGGTCCAGATCACCTCCGGCACGTAGAGGTCGTCCGAGTGCAGCCAGAAGCGGCGCAGCACGCTGGCGTTGGCGCCCTCGCGCTGCAGGTCCAGCTCTGCGGCGAGGGTGGTCTCGATCTCGGCCACCACCTCGCGCGGGCGGATCTTGTCGGCGCGCGGATGGGTGCGTTCGACCAGCGCGGCAGCCGATTTCAGCAAGGCGATGTCGGCGTCGATCTGCCGCTCGATGTCCGGGCGCAGCACCTTGACCACCACTTCGCGGCCGTCGTGCAGCGTCGCCGCGTGCACCTGCGCGATCGAGGCCGAGGCCAGCGGTTCGGTATCGAAGCTGGCGAAGGCCACCGCGATCGGCCGCCCCAGCGCCTGCTCGACGATACGCCGCGCGGCCTCGCCGTCGAACGGGCGCACCCGGTCCTGCAGCAGGGTCAGTTCCTCGGCCACGTCCGGCGGCATCAGGTCGCGGCGGGTGGAGAGGATCTGCCCGAACTTGACGAAGATCGGCCCCAGGTCCTGCAGCGCCAGGCGCAGCCGGGCGCCGCGCGACTGCGCGGCGATGTCCGGGCTGGCGCGCGGCACGAACGGCTTGGCCAGGCGCAACCAACGCTCGGCCGGGGTGCCGTCGAGCAGGTCGTCCAAGCGATAGCGCAGGATCACCCGGCCGATGCGGCTGGCGCGGAACATCGCCTTCATGCGCCGCGCTCCGGCTGCAGCCGCGCCACGCGCGCGGCCAGGCGTTCGATGTCGTCGCGCAGCACGTCGACGTCGTCGTAGAAGGCCTCCAGCTCGGCGCGCGCGACCACGTCGCGCGACTCCTCGGTGACATACTCGGCCGCGCTCTGCGCCAAGTCCTGCGCGCTACGCCGGGCCTGCTGCAGGGCCGAGCGCGCGGTGTTGGCCACCTGCACGCCGAGCACCTCGCCGAACACCTGCACGAACGGCCGCTGCCAGTCCGGATCGAAGCGCGTCGCCAGCTGCTGCAGGCGCCGCGCCAGTTCGGCATCGCCGGAGACCCGCACCCGCCCGCCGGGGCCGCCAGGGCGCCGGGCCTGGGCCAGGAGCGGCAACTGCGCGAGCAGGCCGCCGAGGGTGCTGCGCACCGCCAGCTCCGGCTCCTGCGCCGGATCCACCGGGCCGACCCGCAACTGCGTGCCGTCGACGCGGATCTGCAGAGCCAGTGCCGGCGCCTCCAGGGTCAGCGCCACGCGCTGGCCGTCGAGGTCGCGCAGGGCCTCGCCGGTTTCCGGGTCCAGCGCCAGCGCGCGATTGAGCGCCGCTTCCAGCGCGCGGCCGGCCAGGGGCTTGAGAGCATCGAGGGGGGTTCCAGACATGCCCGCATTCTAGCGGCAGACACGTCGCCAGGCCGTGCGCAGGGCGAGACAGATGTCCCGCCCATGCCACCGCCAACCGCTACTGCGCCTGCGCGCCGCCCAAGTGCTTGCTCAGGAACGCCAGCAACTGCGTGTAATAGGCGCGCCGGTGCGGCTCGGTATAGAAGCCGTGGCCCTCGTTGGGGAAATACAACGACTCCACCGGCACCCCAGCCTTCTTCAACGCCTTTTCCATGCGCTCGGTGTGTTCGATCGGCGCACGCTCGTCCTTGCCGCCGGCCGCCAGGAACACCGGCACGCGGATGCGCGCAGCCAGATTGACCGGCGAACGCGCCGCCAGGCTGTCGCGTTCGCCCAGCCAGTCGCCGGCCCAGGCCTTGGTCCAACGCGCGTACCTGGCCTGGTCGCGGTACATGGTCTCCAGGTCGTAGACGCCGACGTAGCCGGCCGCGCAGCGGTACAGGTCCGGCTCCTTCGCCGCGCCCATCAGCGCGGCATAGGCGCCGTAGCTGGCGCCGTAGATGCAGATACGCGCGCCATCGGCGATGCCCTGGTCGATCGCCCAGCGGGTGGCATCGGTGAGATCGTCCTGCATGCGCCCGCCCCACTCCCGGGCACCGGCCTGGGTATAGGCGCGGCCGTAGTTACCCGAGCCACGGTAGTTGACCCGCAACACCGCGTAGCCGGCCGCGGCCAGCACCTGCGCATCGTCGTCGAATTCCCAGCCATCGAAGAGGCCGAACGGCCCGCCATGCGGCAACAGCACCATCGGCAGCGGCTTGCCGGCCGGCGCCTGCAACGGCAGGGTCAGATAGCCGTACAGGGCCATCCCATCCCTGGCCTTGAAGGCGACCTCGCGGGTCGACGGCATCCGCTCCGGCACGAACCATTCGCGACGGCTGAACACCCGCTTGGCCGATTTGTCGACGGTGTCGAACAGAAAGTAATCGCCGTTGTTGCGATCGCTCCACACATAGAGCATCAGCAGGCGCCGATCTGCGGTGGCGGAGGTGATGTACACCGCATCGCCATTGAAGGCCTGCTCCAGCGCGCGGTACAGCCGCGCCGTCGGCGCGGTCTCGTCGAAGAAGCGGTTGTGCACACGGTCGCTCATGAACGACACGCCGATCGGGGTGCGGCCATCCAGGTCGCGCAGCACCTGGTAGGGATCGACCTTCGCATCGCGCAGCAACGGCGTGGCGCGGTCGCTCTGCGGATCCCATGCCACCACCGTATCGGGCCCCTCGGCCTGCTCCACCTGCAGGTAGGCGATCCTGTCGTCCGCGGAAAAGCCGAGCGGGAAGCTGCGATGCCCGCTGCTGGCCTCGTCGTTGATCAGCTTCCACGGACTGGCGTCGTCGTTGCGGTAGAACAGCTTGTTGACCGTGCTGCCGGTCTCGGCACCCTGCGCGAAGCGCACGTGGCCGCCGTGATCGGTGACGAAGTCCGCACGCGCCACCGGGGCACGCGCCACCGGCGTGCGTCGGTGGTTGTAGATGTCGAGCCTGTCCACATGCACGGTGGGGTCCTTGGTCTGCTCCACCACCGACACCAGCACCGCGCGCGGGTCGTCCGGCAAGGTGTCGAGCATGAACACCGACGGATCCAGGCCGGCCTTGTAGGTGACGCCGTTGACGCTGTCGTTGAGCCCGTAGGGGCTGGCCAGCAAGCGTGCATTCTTGCCGTCGGCGTCGATGGCATGCAGTTGGCCGATCGCCACCGGGCGGTCCAGTGCGCCCAGGCGCTCGGCCATCGACACCACGATGCGCTCGTCGCTGGCCCACCAGTAATCGTGCACCACCGAATCGGCCTGACCCATGATCTTGGCCGAGACCTGCTTGTCGCTGCGCCGGATCACCGCCAGCACGGTGCGGTCCTCGAGCGGTGCGATTACCGTGTAATAGGCACCGGTCGGGGAGATCTTGACCCGGTCGAACTGGTCGCGCTGCAGATACGGCGCCAGGTCCACCGGCGGCACCTGCGCGCACGCGCTCCCCGCAAGCGCAAGGCCTGCCCACACGATCCACGCTCGCATTCGATCCGCCCCTGTCCCCTGAGCGGAGGATGGTGACAAGCGCCGAGCGGAACGTCCAGCCCTGCCCCATCGCGCTGCCTCCGGGCGGCAGGCGCCCTCGCGGCGCGGAGCCCAGAAACGACTTGCCCGCGACGCAGGTCGCCGCGGGCAAGTATCGACGTTGGATTGTCGCGGCGGACTACACCTTGCCGCGGCGGAACATCGAGATTACCGCCAGGATCAGGAACACCACGAACAGGATCCAGGCGATGTTGGTCGCCGCGCCGGCGATGCCGCTGAAACCGAGCACAGCGGCGATGATGGCGATCACGAAGAAGATGATGGCGTAATGCAGCATGGCAATGTCCAGAGAGTTGTCGTGCCGAATCGGCGCGGCATCATCTTCGGAAACGCGTGGTCGTCAGCGGGTGACGGACGTGTCGTTGCGCCATGACGACGCCAGCCGCTGCAGTCCCTGCTCGATGCTTACCTGCGGCACGTAGCCGAAGTCGCGCCGCGCCGGCTCCATGCTGTACCAGTGCGGGGTGCACAGCTGCTCGGCGAGGAACCGCGTCAGCGGCGGCTCGCCGCGCAGGCGCAGCAGCGGCCACAGGGTCTCGCAGGCGGCACCGATGCGGTAGGCGGCCTTGAACGAGAGCGTCCTGGTCACCGTCGGCGCGCCGACCGCGGCGAGCAGCTTGTTGAGCAGCACGCGCATCGGCAACGGCTCGCCGTTGGAGATGAAGTAGGCCTTGCCGGCGCAGGGCGCGCCCACCGCCAGGTGCTCGAAGGCGTCGAAGTGCGCCTGTGCGGCGTTGTCGATGTAGGTGGAATCGACCTTGTTGTCGCCGCTGCCGACCAGACGCACGCGCCCGGCCTGCGCCCGCGCGACCAGCTTGGGCAGGATCTGGTTGTCGCCCGGCCCCCAGATCAGCCGCGGGCGCAGCGCCACCACCGCCAGCTGCGCGTCGTTGGCGGCGAGCACCATGCGCTCGGCGATCGCCTTGGTCGCCGCGTACGGCGCCTGGAAATCCTCGCCGTAAGGCACCTGGTCCGCACCCAGGCCTTCGACCGGATGGGTGGCGCGGTGGGTCACGCTCGGCGTGGAGGTGTAGACCAGGCGTCCGACGCCATGCGCGCGGCAGGCCGCCAGCACGTTCTCGGTGCCGACCACGTTGGGCTGGTAATAGCTGTCGTAGCTGCCCCAGGCACCGGCCTTGGCGGCGTTGTGGAACACCGCATCGGCGCCGGCCAGCGCATGCTGCAGCGCCTGCGCGTCGACCAGGTCGCCCCGCACTTGGGCTACGCCCAAGGCCTGCAGTTCCGGATAGTGGCCACGGTTGTAGCTGACCACCTGGTGCCCGCGCGCGACCAGCCCGCGGCACAGCGCCTGGCCCAGGAATCCACCGCCACCGGTCACCACGATCTTCATCGCCACACTCCATGATCAGGGCGGCCATTCTGGGGCCGGCCATGCGCCGCGCCAACGGTGTCCTGCTGCGCAAGCGCGCCGGTGCACATGCTGCGCGCGCTCATTTGCGCTGCTCCGCGGCCCACAGCGCCAGCTTCTCGCGGCCGATCTTGGCGTTGTGGCGGATGTCCACCGGAAAGCCCGGGTGGCTCAGGAAATCGACGATGCCGGCCGTGTGCGCATGCGCGGCAGCGGTATCGCGCAGTCGCTGCTGCAGCGTCTGCAGTTCAGGGCCGCTCGAGAGCATGGCGCCCACTTCCAGCTCGTAGCACAGCACCGGGCGCTGCTGCCCCGGCGCGCCGATGCCGACCAGGGCGGTGCGGCCGATGCCCGGCAGCGCGTTGAAGATCGGCTCCACCTGTTCGGTGTACAGCGGCCCCTGCGCGGTTTCCACGCGCTGGGTCTTGCGCCCGCAGAACCACAGCCGGCCCTGCGCGTCGAAATAGCCGACGTCGCCCATGCGGTGCACGACGCGCTCGCTGCCGTCGTCCAGGCGTTCGCGGATCTTGGCCAGGCGCGTGGCCGCATCGCGGTTGAAATAGGTGTCGGTGGCGGTCGGCCCGGCCACGGTGATCTCGCCGACCGTGCCGGTGGGGACTTCGTGCACGCCGCTCCACTCGGGAATCGCGGCGTCGTCGATGGCGATGATGCGCACCTGGTTGGGCGGCACCACCGTGCCGACGCAGGTGCCGGCACCGCGCTCGGTCGCCGCACGCGTGTCCTGCAACTCGCGGCCCTCGATCACCGCCACCGGCAGGCACTCGGTGGCGCCGTAGGGCGTCCAGAACTGGCCGTCCTCCGGCAGCAGGCTGCGGATCCGCGCCACCACGTCCGGCGGCACCGGCGCGCCGGCCGAGGTGGCGCAGCGCACGTTGGTCAACGGCTTGCCGTAGTCGGCCAGCACCCGCATCAGCGCCGGCGAACCGAACAGCTGGGTCACGCCGAAGCGCTGCATCGCATCGTGCAGCTTGCGCGGGTCGACCTTGGCCGGACGCGTCGGGTCCATGTCCGGGATCACCGAGGTCAGCCCCAGCGCCGGGTCGAACAGCGCGAACGGCGGGAAAGTGGGCAGATCGATCCCGCCAGGCTGCATGTCGAAGGCATTGCGCATCAGCTCGATCTGGCCGACGAAATGCCGGTGCCGGTAGACCACGCCCTTGGGCACGCCGGTGGAGCCGCTGGTGAACAGGATCGCGGCGACGGCGTCCGCGGCCGTGTCGGCCAGCTGGCTGCCGGCGCCCTGGCCGGCGCGCTCGATCCGCGCCAGCGTGGTGCCGCCCCAGGCCCAGCGCCGGCCGACGGTGACGATCCGCTTTGCCGAGCGCGCCCAGCCGAGCAGGCGCCGCGCCAGTTGCGCCAAGGGGATGCCGATGAAGGCCTCCGGCTGCGCCTCGTCCAGGCACTGCTTGAGCGCGCGCCGGTCGATGCCCGGATCGACCAGCACCGGCACCGCGCCGGCCTTGAACAGCGCGAACATGAGCAGGAAGAACTCCGGCGACGGCCGCACCATCACCACCGTGCGGGTGCCGCGGCCGATGCCGTAGGCGCCCAGGCCGGCGGCGATGGCATCGCTGCGCGCATCCAGCTGCGCATAGCTCAGGGTCACGTCGTAGGCCGCCATGCCGCCGGGGCCGGGCCGGCCGGGGCAGCGCATGGCGATCTGGTCCGGGCGCTCGCGCGCCAGCCGCGGCAGCGTCGCCGCGATGTTGCAGGTCGTGGTCATACGCCGATTATCGCCGATGCGCCCGGCCGCAGCCGACACCCCGGCCGCGGCCGCCGCGGCTGAATGCCGGCGTGCTTGCAGCGCGCCGCGGTTCGGTCAGAATGCCGCGCCCCCCACGCTGTTCGCCGCGCAAGGCCCGGCCGCCATGTCCCATCCCTGCCTCACCTGCGGCGCCTGCTGCGCCTACTTCCGCGTCAGTTTCCACTGGAGCGAAGCCGATCCCGCGCTGGGCGGCAGGGTCCCGTTCGAGCTGACCGAACCGCTGCGCACCCATGAGCGGGTGATGCGTGGCACCTCGCAGGCGCAGCCGCGCTGCATCGCCCTGGACGCGGACATCGGCCGCTACAGCCGCTGCAGCATCCACGAGCGGCGGCCGTCGGTGTGCGCCGCGGTACCGGCCTCGCTGGAGTTCGGCGAACGCAGCGCGCAGTGCGACAAGTCGCGGCTGGCGCACGGCCTGCCGCTGCTGACCCTGGCCGACTGGGACGGCGTAGTCGAACGCAATCTGCCGGACGCCTGAGCGGCGGCGCCGCCAGGACGGCAGGGAGGCCGTAGCATCTGCCCTTGTCGCCGCGGGACCAGCCGCGATCCGCGTTCCCGGCAACGCCCGGTCGCGGCTGTAGCCGCTCCTCCGCAAACTCCTGCAAACGCCCATCCTGGCGGCATCCGAAGCACGGCGAACGCGCACCGCATCGGCTCAGCGGTGCTTCCACGCCGTCGGCACCGGATTGGTCACGGTGTTCTTTTCCAGGGTGTAGGTGCCGTTCTGCTGGGCGATGGCCTCGCCGGTGTCGACGATCGCGTTCTGGATGAAGACGTTCCTGTCCTCGCCACGAATGAAGGTCAGCTGGTGGAAGGCGGTCTTGTTGCCCCAGTCCTCGGACGGCAGCGAGATGAAGCGAATCGTGTAGGTCTGATCGTCGAAGCTGCCCTGCAGCACGTACACGCCGTAGTGGTTCTCGCCCTGCGAGATGATCTTGTACATGCCGTTGCTGTAGTAGTAGATCTCCGCATCGGGGAACGGCTTCTTGTCGTACAGCTTGCGGTAGTGCAGCACCTGCTTCCAGGTCGGCTGGCCGAATCCCACCGTCAGCGTTTTGCCGTCCGCGGACGTGGTCAGGTCTTCCGCATGCGCACCAGGCACGCTCATCGCCGTCAACAGCATCGCCATCGCCATCGCTTTCACTCTCTGTCTCCTGTCCGATTGCGTGTAGCGTCCGCTTCCGCGCGACGCGCACGTCGGCGGCGACTGTACCCAGCCCAAAATGTTGCAGTACGGCAATCGGTAGCAGTTTGCGTGCGCCTGTATAGACGATCCACGGAGCAGCGGCAGGCACCGCAGCAAACCCTGATAGCATTCGTGAGCATCGACACTCAGTGCGCGCAACTATACTGACTTAGCTAGGTTGAGCGAGCGTAGTACACAGAGCGTGGCTGCCGCTACTACCCGTGGTTGACCGGGACGGAGTGATCGAGCGCATCTCTCCAAGCCAGTCACTCTTCCAATTTAAACCAAGAGAGAATCTAAATGCCTAATTGCCCTATGCAAACTGGGTGATTTTTCTGCAGCCCTTCTTGGACTCCAAGAGCCATTCACGAACGCTTGGAGATGGATGTTATATCCCACCCCAGGCTTCCCTGAATCGAAACTTGAAACAACCTCGTTACGCAACGCTCTTTTATTGGAGCTCCGCACAAGATTAACTACCACTCGCTTTGGATCAACGACTTCATCTGGGGATCTTGGAATTTTTGCACGAGATATTCCAAAATAATCAGAAAAACCATCGTCGTCAGCAAGCAGCCAACTCTCAGCCTCATTTACAGCAAGCCGCAGTATAAATCTCTCCGACGCAGTCGGTGGCTTCCATGTAGACAGCAACTTCACTGCACATTTACCATCAGTATCAGCAATGCAAAGAACATGGCCAAGTTTTGCAAGAGAAGAATACCTGGAAATATTCGTCACTAGCTTTGTAACTCCACCGGTATCTATTGGACTTGCTTCAATATCCCAATGGAGTATTTCAGAAACCAAGCGGACTCCAAGTGCACATGTGAGAGAATCCTCGCCAATCACATAAATTGACGACATCAGAATAGCCCCATTTGCTCTATCTTATCCGGCCTCGTTTTTGGAAGCATAACTTCGGCCGCATTCAAGCCTGAATTCATTGCCTGAACTTCTTTTTTATCAGGCGACCTTGCTATTGTCCCATTATCACCTGGCTCCAGAAGTAGTACAGAGCTTGGATCAAGCACTGCCGCGATAAGGTTGTCACTATGCGTAGTAACCAAAATTTGACGCAAGAAAGCTCCCTTTTTCCGCTGTCTAAGCACCCGCTCAATCATTAATGGTATGTATTCGACAATAGCATCATTAAGCGAAAGCTCTGGCTCTTCCAGCAGAAGCATTCCATCGCCTTCTTGGAGAGCCCAAAGCAACCCTATAAGCCTCAATGTTCCATCTGAAAACTGATCTTCTCGTTGCCAAGCACCGTGCTCTCGCCAGTGCTTAAAACGTGCCTCAAGGTGTGGCGCCCCTGAGACCTCATCTTTTTTAAATTGCAATTCGGAAAACTGAGGAACCGCCACTACTAACGCTTTTCTTATCCTCTCAAGACGAGCCGCTTGTGTCTTTTGAGGCGTTCTAGCGATTCTCTGCAACAGGCCTTGTCCAAAAGGGTCATTCTCTACAACTCGACCGCTAATTTCATCCCCATGCTTTAAGAGTTGCGGCACTAAATGCAGATAGGTCGTCGCTCCAAAAAATTCAGCCAACTCGCGAAATTCCGAGTTATTATTAATCTGTTCTATGTGAGTTTGCGTTAGACGAACTGGATCTTCCATATCCTCCTTTTCCGGACGTGATCTAATCTTCTCCCCATCCAGAAAGACAACCTCTTTCGTGATAAGTACACGCTGCGCACCTTTACCCTCAGCCTTAAATGCCAACTCATAGCGCCAACGCGGGACTTCGTCCTCGAAAGATTCAGCAACTTCAACCTCAATCCCCACTTCAGGATTTGTCCTTGCGTGAAGACTCCTTAATTTACTCAAGCCCCCGCGTTCCTTAAGAGCTTTCTGTAGACCACCACCCTCTGATTGGGCAACTGTTCTTAGAAAGCGGAAAACGTCCAAAAGATTAGATTTACCAGCTGCGTTAGCGCCTATGACATAACTACGCGGATGCAGCTCCACGTCAACATCTCGAAAATTTCTCCAGTTACGCAACCTGAGGCGAGTAATCAGCATTTAGTCTCTCCGCTACAAGAAAGCACAGCTAAGATAAGGAAATCTGGAGAAAATAACAAATTTAGCTTTTATAGTGGATGCGCGTCCAGAAACCGGCGGATCGCCGGCACCAGCACCTCGTGCTTGTCTTCCAGCACGTAGTGGTTGGCATCCTCGAAGGCCATCACCTCGGCCTGCGGCAACGCGCGGCGGAAGCCTTCCAGGAAATGATGGTCGAAGCAGATGTCGCGCAGGCCCCAGCCGATGAAGGCGGGGCGATCGGCGAACGACGGCAATGCCTGCTCGGCCCGCGCCAGCAGCGACCAGGCCTTGTCGGCCGGCGACAGCGGAATGTCCTGCATGAAACGGATCGTGGAAATGCGGTTGGCCCAATTGTCGTACGGCGCCACGTAGGCGCGACGCACATCGGCGGGCATGCGTCGCGACACACCCAGCCACGACGCGCCCGAAGAGAACGCATTGAACGTGCGGATGAACCATTCGCCCATGCGCCAGTGCCGGCCCATCGCGATCTGCCACGGCATCGGCTTGGCCGCCGGCAGCGGGAACGCCGCGGTATTGGTGATGACCAGGCGCCGCACCTGCGCATGCTGCGACAGCGCCCAGCCGAAACCGATCATGCCGCCCCAGTCGTGCACCGCCAGCGTCACCGGCCCGTCGATGCGCAGATGCCGCAGCAGCGCGTCCAGGTCGTCCACGCGCGACTGCAGGGTGTACTCGTAACCCGGCCGCGCGCCCGGCGCATCGTCCGGCTTGTCCGACAGGCCCATGCCGATGTGGTCGGGCACGATGCAGCGGTAACGGTCCGACAGCCCGCTCACCAGCGTGCGCCACAGATAGCTCCACGACGGATTGCCGTGCAGCATCACCACCACCTCGCCATCGCGCGGGCCTTCGTCGAGATAGGACATGTGCAGCCCCGGGCGGACCTGGAAGCGCTGCGGGGTGAAGGGATAGCCGGGGTAGTTCATGCGGGGGACCGATGCGAGATGGGGGAGGAAGACGGCGCCGCCGCGGCGCATGGCGCATTGCCGTCGGCGTGCGGCACTGGGGAACTCATAACGGCTGCGCACCCTCGCTGAGGATGTCCAGATAAGCCTGATAGGCGAACACGCGGTGCCGCTGCTGCCCGGTGAGTTCGTTGACGATGTCCAGATCCTGCAGGGTGCGGATGGCGGCACGGATCGTCGGTGCGCTGAGCGGCAAATGCGGCTGGACCTGTGGCACGCCCAGCAGGACACGACGGGCGAACTGCTCGTACACCAGGCCCACGTTGCCAGCGCGCGTTCCCAATCCGGCGATACGTGTGCGGTCGGCCGCCAGCAGCGCCAGCAGGCGCTGCGCGGTGGACACCGCCTGTTGCGCGGTGTCTGCAACGCCCTCGAGAAAGAAATCCAGCCAGCCTTCCCAGTCGCCCTCGGTGCGTACCGCGTTGAGGCGCTCGTAATAACGCGCGCGATGGCGCTTGAAGAACAGGCTCAGGTAAAGGCTGGGCGCGCGCAGCACACCTTCGTTGCACAGGATCAACGCGATCAGCAGCCGCCCCAGCCTGCCGTTGCCATCGCTGAAGGGATGGATGGTTTCGAACTGCACATGTGCCAGGGCTGCCTTGACCATCGGCGAGACGTCGCGGCCCGGCGCGTGCAGGAAGCGCTCGAAGGCGGCCAGCACCGCATCCAGGGCTTCCGGCGGCGGCGGCACGAAGTGCGCCAACGCCGGCGAGGCACCGCCGATCCAGACCTGGCCCGAACGGAATTCGCCCGGACGTTTGCCGGCACCACGCCCACCTTGCAACAGCAGCGCGTGCATTTCGCGGATCAGGCGCAGCGACAGCGGGAAGTCATCCTCGCGCAAGCGCCGCAGCCCGTGGTTCAGCGCAGCGACGTAGTTGGAGACTTCTTCGACGTCGTCCAGAGGGACACCCGGTGCCTCGTCCAACTCGAACAGCAGCAGATCGGACAGCGACGATTGCGTGCCCTCGATCTGCGAGGACAGGACCGCTTCCTTGCGCACGTAGTGGTAGAGGAACAGCTCCGGGTCCGGCAGCATCAGGGTGATGCCATCGAGGCGACCAAGCGCCTGGTCGGCCTGTTCCTTGCGCGCGATCAGCAGCGGCGCCGCCAACTGCAGCGGCGGCTCGGGCGGCAGCGGATCAGGAACGAACGCCTGATAACGGCTGCCCGCCAGCGCCCCGGGGACATAGTGTCCGGTACAGCGTCGAGACGACATCAGGCAATCCTTGCCGTGGCCGGAGACGGCTCTTAGGAAAGAAATTTAGCAAATTTCTTTCTAAACACCCAAATACGGCGCGCAAGGAAAATTTGCGCGCCTGTCCTGCGCCTCTCGCTTACCAGACCACCTCGGCCATCGAGCAGTTCAAGCCCGAGCCGATGCCCATCAGCGCGATCCGGTCGCCCTTCTTCAGGCGGCCCAGCTCGCGCAGCTTGCTCAGCACGATCGGCACGCTGGCCGGGCCGATGTTGCCGTATTCGCCGAAGATGGTCATGACCTTCTTCTGGTCGATCCCGAAGCTCTTCATGAAGGCCTTGGTGTGCGGGAGGCTGACCTGGTGGATGACGAACTGGTCCAGTTCGTCCACCGCCCACCCCAGCGCCTGCCGCGCGGCGGCGAAGGTCTTCTGGCCCAGCTTGAGACCTTCGATCAGCAGCATGCGGGTGTCGGTGACCATGCGGTCCATGTTGCCCCGGCACAGGGTGTTCCACTGCGTGGCCGAGCGGGTCACGCCGCCGCGGTAGCGCGGCGCATCCGGTGCCAGGTCGGTACGCGCCATCACCATCGCCACGGCACCGCACCCCAGGGTCAGGGTCGCCATTTCGTCGCGGAAGGCGTCGGCGGTCAGGTCCTGCGAGGCCATCCGCTCCAGGGTCTTCTCGTACACCAGGTTGGCGGTCTCGCCATCGACCACCATCGCATAGTCGATATCGCCACGCTCGATCATGCGCGCCGCGATGTCCATGCCGTTGATGAAGGCCAGGCAGGCATTGGCGACGTCGAAGGTCATGCACTGCTCGCTCACGCCCAGATTGCCGGCGACGATGCTGGCGGTGGACGGCTCCAGGTAATCGCGACTCACCGACGTGTTGACCAGCAGCCCGACCTGCCCAGCCTCGATGCCCGCATCGCCCATCGCCTTGCGCGCCGCCAGCGTCGCCACGTCGGACGCCTGCAGGTCCTGGTCCCACATGCGCCGCGCGTGGACGCCGGCGATGTCGCCGAGCACGTCGGCACGGATCCGCAGCCGGTCCAGGGTCGGCTGCAGGCGCGCGTTGATCTGCTTGGAGGTCAGCGTATGCGGCGCGTCGATATGCGCCAGTCCCGCGATCGAGACGTTGGTGAAGAGCATCGAGGTGTACGCCAGGGTCAGGCGAGGGGGCGCCAATTCTAGCGGTTACACCGTTTTACCGCATCTTTAACAAATCCCCGGAAAGCGTATGGTCTGAGCGGTTCAGCGGCCGCCGCACTGGTAGGCGGTGAAACGCTGGTCGCCATCGACCGGGTCGCCCATCGCCTGCACGGTGTTGGCGCCCACGCCGGGCGCCTCGTTGCGGGCCAGGGTCTCCAGCTCCTCGCGCACCCGCAGCGGGTTGCGCTGGTAGAAGCCGACGCTGCTCTTCACCGACACCACCACCTCGCCGCGCTTCTCGCAGCCGCTGGCGGCCTGACCGGGCGGCAGGACCCGTACCCCTTTGCCTTCCGGCGCCATCGGCACCCAGGTGCAGCCGGCGAGCGTGGCGAGCAGGACGAAGGCGATCGGTAGACGCATGGACGGGCCCGTTGGCAGGTGAATCCGGATTGTGCCGCAAAACGCTGAATCGGCCATGACACCGTCGGCCCGCCGGCGTCGGCAGGCAGCGCGCGCCGGCCATCGCCGACGCGCACCGCCGCACTCAGCGCGGCGCCGGGGCCGCCGCCGCGCCCTGCGGCACCCCGTCGGCATCGATCACGGTGACCTCGCCCAGCTTCAGCGCGCGCACCGGCGCCTCGATCTGCTTGAGGTCGCCCACCACCACCCAGGTCAAGGTGTTCGGGTCGAGCATCGACGCCGCCTCGCGCACCTGCGCCGGGGTCATCGCCTCGATCTCGGCCTTGCGCTTGAACACGTAGTCGTCGGGGCGGCCGTAGCGGACGATGCCGCCGATCGCGCCCATCACCGCGCTGGCCGTCTCGTAGGCGCCCGGCAGGCTCAGGGTCTGGATGTTGCGGATGCGCGCCACCTCCTCCGCCGTCGGCGGTGCCTTGCCGCTCGCGAAGGCGCTGATCTCCTTGTACATCTCCTGCAGCGCCGGGGCGGTCTTGTCGATCTGCACCGGGGCCGACGCGGTCCAGGGCCGCTGGCCGAGGGCGCTGGCCGCGCCGCTGCGCGCGCCGTAGGACCAATGCTTGTTCTCGCGCAGGTTCATGTTCAGGCGCGAGGTGAAGTCGCCGCCGATCACGCCATTGGCGATGTCGAAGCGGACCGCCGCCGGATCGGTGGTCGGCGGCACCAGTTCCGAGGCGAACAGGTTGGCCTGCACCGCGCCGGGCTGGTCGATCAGGTACACGCGTGGCTTGGCCGGCCGCGCCACGCGGGCCGGGACCGGCACCGACGGCGCCGTCCCTTCACCCTTCCAGTCACCGAACTGCGCGTCCAGCAGCGGCACGATCTCGGCCAGGGTGGTGTCGCCGACCACGATCAGGGTGGCGTGCTCCGGGCGCACCCAGTCGCGGTGGAAGTCGACCAGATCCTCGCGCTGCAGGGCCGCGATCGCCGCCTCGGTGCCGATGCCGCTGAACGGCATCGCGTAGGGATGACCGACGCCGTACAGCAGCGGCGGCAGCACCCGCATCGCCACGCCGTTGGGCTGGGCCTTCTCCTGGCGGATGCTGGCGATCCAGCTGGCGCGGACCCGTTCGATCTCGTTCGGCGCGAAGCGCGGCCGCCGCAGCATGTCCGCGTACAGCGCCAGCGACGGCGCCAGGTTCTCCTTCAGCGCCGACAGGTAGGCATTGCTGCCGTCCAGCGCAGCGCCGGCCGCCAGCGACGCCCCCAATGCCTCGGCCGCATCGGCGAACGCCAGCGCATCGCGCTCGCCGGCGCCATCGTCGAGCATGCCCATGGTGAAGTTGGCCGTCCCCGGCTTGCGCCCCTGGTCGGCGCTGTAGCCGCCCTGGAACTCGTAGCTGAACTGCACCACCGGTACCTCGTGGCGTTCGGCCAGGATCACCGTGGTGCCGTTCTTCAGCGTCGCGCGCTGCAGCGTCGGGAACGTCAGTTTCGGAAACTGGGTGGTCTTGGGCGGGCCGGCGCTGCGGTCGACCACGCTGGGCAGGGTGCGGTACTTGGGATCGACCGGCGGCGGATTCAGCGGCGCCGGTTGCACCGTCGGCTCCTCGGCCTGCGCCACGCGTTCGCCCGGCTGCACCAGCAGGGTGTAGTCGCCCTTGCCCAGCCACTTGCGACCGACGGCGGTGAGATCGCGCGGGCGGGTGTCGGCGATGGTCGCCAGCGAGGTACGGAAGCAGCCCGGGTCGCCGGTGTACACCGCGCACTCGGCCAGCACGTCGGCCTTGCCGCCGAAGCCGCCGATGCGCTCGACGCCACGGATGAAGCCGGCGCGGAAGGCGGTCTTGGCGCGCGCCAGTTCGGCCTTGTCCGGCCCCTTGTCCAGCAGCCGGCGCAGCTCCTCGTCGATCGCCGCCTCGACCCTGGCCGGGTCCACGCCCTGCTTGACCATGGCGATGATGCCGAAGCCGGAGCCGAGCTGCGACGGCCAGACCGAGGCGCTGACCATATCCACCAGCTTGTCCTGGTGGACCAGGCGCCGGTCCAGTCGCGAGGAGGTGGCGCCGCCCAGCACCTGCGCCAGCAGTTGCAGGCGGTCGACGTCCTCCGTGCCGGTCTGCGCCACGTTCCAGACGCGATAGATCCGCGTCTGCGGCACCTTGTCCGTCATGGTCTCGCGGGTGGACTGGCTGCGCTGGGCCACGTCGACCTTGGGCTGGGCCATGCTCGGGCCGGCCGGAATGTCGCCGAAGTAGCGCGTCACCTTCTCCTTGGCCGTGGCCACGTCGATGTCGCCGGCCAGCACCAGCACCGCGTTGTTGGGCCCGTACCAGGTGCGGAACCACTGCTTCACGTCGGCCAGCGAGGCCGCGTTGAGGTCGTTCATCGAGCCGATGACGGTGTGGTGGTACGGGTGGCCGGCCGGGTACAGCGCGCGACTCAGCCGGCTCCAGGCCTGCCCGTACGGCTGGTTTTCGCCCTGGCGCTTCTCGTTCTGCACCACCCCGCGCTGCTCGTCCAGCGCCGCCTGATCGATGGCGCCGAGCAGGTGGCCCATGCGGTCCGACTCCATCCACAGCGCCATGTCCAGCGCGGTGGTCGGCACGTTCTCGAAGTAATTGGTGCGGTCGCTGTTGGTGGTGCCGTTCTGGTCGGTGACGCCGACCTGCTTGAACGGCTCGAAGAACTCGCCGTGGTGGTTCTCGCTGCCCTGGAACATCAGGTGCTCGAACAGATGCGCGAACCCGGTGCGCCCGGCCGGCTCGTCCTTGGCGCCGACGTGGTACCAGAGATTGACCGCCACGATCGGCGCCTTGCGATCGGTGTGCACCACCACCCGCAACCCATTGGGCAGGGTGAATTGCGCGTAGGCGATATCCACAGACGCGGCGGCAGCAGGCCTGGCCGCCGTCGAAGGCGGCGCGTAGCTCAATGCGCCGAGCGCGACGGACAGGGCGACGGCCAGCAGGGCGCCACGCGGGCGGGTCGAGACGGTCATGCGGATTCCTTCTTCCTTGGGGCGAGTGAAACAGCCGGTGAACGCCGATCGTACCGGGCGTACCGCACGACGCGCATTCCGCCGTTGTCGCTGACGTCCTTTTCAACGGCGTCGCAACCCCACAACCCACGGGGCGGCTGCCGCCGCCAACGGCGCCACCTGTCCGCGTCCGGCGTACGCGAGCGCCCGGGTGTCCGCCCCCGGACACTTTGAGCGACAAAATTTCCCTTCAAATACAGAAACTTGAAGTTGGCACGCGGTCTGCTTACACATCCGCAAGCGCAAGAGCCACCGGCATTAAGTGAATGAAAGCTTAATAAAACAACCGGGCGCAAAAAAGTTCTTGCAACCCCTGATTAGGTGTACTACGTTACTACCACACCACTGATCAACAACACCAACGAGGCCCGCAATGAAGACCACCACCCTGCTCCTGACCGCCGCCATCGCCGCCCTGTTCGCCGCGCCGTCCTTCGCCGCCGCGCAGATCACCACCCTGGAGACCGTGCAGGTGCGCCCGTCGGCCGACCAGATCGCCCAGCGCAACGTCGAGCAGACCAGCGGCATCGCCACCCTGGCGGCGGTGCAGGTGCGCCCCTCGGCCGAGCAGATCGCCCAGCGCGACGCCGAACTGTCCAGCCGCATCGCCACCCTGGCGGCGGTGCAGGTACGCCCCTCGGCCGAGCAGCTCGCCGAGCGCAACCAGGAGCAGGCCGCCAGCCAGCACGTGGTGACCCTGGCCACCGTGCAGGTGCGTCCGGATGCGGACATGGGCAGCATGCTGGCGATCGGCGACGTGGTCGGCGAGACGCTGGACACCGCGATGCTGCAGCTGCAGCCGAGCCTGCAGAAGCTGGGCCAGGACCTGGCGGTCGGCATGGTGCGCTGAATCGGCACCAAGGCCTCCGCGCCGGCGCGTACACTGCGCCGATGATCGCCACCCCAACGCTGCATGTTCTGCTGTACCAGCCCGAAATTCCGCCCAACACGGGCAACGTCATCCGTCTCTGCGCCAACACCGGCGCGCAACTGCACCTGATCGAGCCGCTGGGCTTCGACCTCGGCGACCGTCAGCTCAAGCGCGCCGGCCTGGATTACCACGAGTACGCACGATTGCAGGTCCACGCGTCGCTGGATGCGGCCCTGCAGGCCATCGCCCCGCGCCGCCTGTTCGCCCTCAGCACCCGCAGCAGCACCCGCTACGACACGCCCGCCTTCGCCGACGGCGACGCCTTCCTGTTCGGCCCGGAAACCCGCGGCCTGCCGGACACGGTGCTGGAGCAAGTGCCCGACGCGCAGCGCCTGCGCCTGCCGATGCAGCCGCACAACCGCAGCCTCAACCTGTCCAACGCGGTCGCGGTGGTGGTGTTCGAGGCGTGGCGGCAACTGGGCTTTCCCGGCGCCGACTGAGCGTACGGCGCGCGTCGCCTGGCAACACGCCATCCGATGTTCTATCGCTGCATCGCTGGCGCAGCACGCCGCGGCACTGCAGGCGTCAGGACAGATCGTGCAGATCCTTGCCCAGCACCGGCCCCAGGCTCCAGTCGGAGAAGCGGACCATCAATCCTTCCCGTTCCGGTGTGCACGTCATCGGGCCGACGAGATAAGAGGAGGCGACCGGGAATGGGCACAACCGCACCAGCGGCCAGGATTTCCCGTCGCGCGAGACCTGCAGGCGCAGCACGCCCTTGTCCACGGTGGCGCGCATCCAGAAATCCGACGCGTCCGCTTCGTACGGGCCGGTGGCCCAGTCCGAACGGCCGTCGGTCAATACGCTGCTGAGCATCGGCCGGCCGTCGCTCAGTTCGATCCCGGCCTTCACCCAGCGGCGCTCGTCGACCCGCACCATGAGGCCGGCCTGATCGTAGAGCTGTTCGAACTTGCCGCGCACGCGCAATTGGCAGGTGAAGCGCGCGGGCGCGGCGATGCCGAGGAAATGCCCGCTGTCGCGGGTGAACCCGTAATGGGTTTCGCGCCAGAAATCGCTGCCCTTGTCGGTGACGGCCTCAAGCACGCCGCCCGGCAGGATCCGATGGACCTTGGGCGCGTTGAGCCAGGTGCCCGCCTCCCAGCCGGAAGCTGCCCCCGCGCGCGCACCGCTCGCCAGCACGACGCTGCCGGCGGCGAGCCCACCCAGGGTCGCCCGACGACCGGTATCCACGTCGTGCTCCCTGGAATTCGTCATCGCACCGCTCCTCACGTCGCTGTTTCGGAGGCGCCATCGCGGCGATGGCCTTCGTCGACCTCATCGGCGAATTTGTACATCTGTGCCAATTGAGGCGTCAACCGCGACCTGCGATCATCGGCCTTCGTCGAGGCAGCGTTGGACAGGCATGAGCGGCAGGACCTGGCGCCAGGATCCGCACCGGAAGGAAGCGATCGAGCAGGCCGCGCTGCGGGTGATCCTGGACCACGGCGTCACCGGCACCACCTTCCGCAAGGTCGCCGAGGCAGCCGGCGTTCCGCTCAGTGCCACCACCTACTATTTCGGCTCGATGCACGACCTGCTGGTCGCGGCGTTCACCCGCTTCTCCCAGGACGTCTCCGCCGACTTCGCCGCCGAAATCCGCATCGCGCAGAACCGCGACCAAGCCTGCGAGGCGGTGGTGAACATCATCTTCGCCGAGGGGACGGCGTCCCCGCGGGTGCTGCTGCTGAGCTACGAACTGTATGCGTTCGCCCGCCGGCACCCGGAGATGACCGCGATCATGCAGCAGTGGATGGCCAGGAGCCGGGCCGCCCTGGAAACGCAGTTCTCCGTCGCCGCATCCGCCGCCATCGATGCCTTCATCGAAGGCGCGACCATCCACCGCTCGGTGGTGCCCATGGACAGGCAGCGCGTGCGCGCGGCGATCGAGACGCTTGCCGCGCTGTAGCGTGCCGCTCGCACGCGGTGGGCGTCGCCACCTGCGCTGACAGTCCTGATATTCCCTGCTGCCTGGAATGCAACGGCGCGCATCACAACACTGCATCGCGAGCGCCTGAACGGGGCGTTTAATTTATGGACTGGTCGGTTTGGGATTCAGGGCGAGTTCGGGTCGCTAACGGATAATTTACATATCGGCAGCGAACGGCCCCACGCCTCAGCGCCGACAAACCAATAACGAAGGTACCCGATTATGAAGACCTCTCTGCTTGCTCTCGGCCTCCTGGCCACCCTGCCGTTCGCCGCTTCGGCCGCCGAAGGCCTTTCCTACAACTATGCCGAAGCCGGCTACGTCAAGACCGACGCCAGCGGCGGCGATGCCGACGGCTGGGCGGTCAAGGGTTCCTACGCGTTCCACCCGAACTTCAGCGTGTTCGGCGACTTCAACCGCCAGAAGACCGACTTTGCCGACGCACGCGTCGACCAGTGGCGCGTCGGTGCCGGCTACAACCACGAGATCGCGACCAGCACCGACCTGGTGACCCGCGTGGCCTACAACCGTTTCGCCCCGGAATACGGCACCAAGTTCAACGGCTGGAGCGCCGAAGCGGGTATCCGCACCGCGTTCAACCCGTACTTGGAAGTCTATGCCCTGGGTGGTTACGAGGACTACCTGAAGAAGGACGGCGTCAATCCGGAAGGCACCTTCTACGGCCGTCTGGGCGCCCAGGCCAAGCTGAACCAGAACTGGGGCCTGAGCGCCGACCTGAAGATGGACCGCCACGGCGACAAGGAATGGTTCGTCGGCCCGCGCTTCAGCTGGTAAGCGTTGCCTAGCGCCGCGCGCGTCGTCTCTCTCTCCCGCCGCGCGCGGTTCGGAAAGCCCGGTCCCACGACCGGGCTTTTTTTTGCCGGCCGATCCGGCGCATCGCTGACCCACGGATGTGCAGACACGCAAACGCCCGGCCAGGCCGGGCGCTTTCGTGTCCGGCGGCAGCCGGATCAACTGAACAAGGTGGTCGGGTACTCGGGCTTCTGTTCGCGCGCCAGCAACTGCTGCAGGCCGACCGCCGGGGTCAGCTCGCCATGCAGGACCGCGCGCACCGCGTTGGAGATCGGCAGATCGATGCCGTGGCGCTCGGCCTGGCGCATCACCTCGTCGGCGGTCTGCACCGACTCGACCACCTGGCCGATCGCGCGCACCGCCTCCTGCAGCGGTTGCCCACGGCCCAGCGCCAGGCCCAGCCGACGGTTGCGCGAGAGGTCGCCGGTACAGGTGAGCACCAGGTCGCCGAGTCCGGCCAGCCCCATCAGGGTTTCCGGCTTGGCGCCGATCGCCGCGGCCAGCCGCAGCATCTCGTTGAGGCCGCGGGTGATCAGGCCGGCACGGGCGTTGAGGCCCAGCTCCATGCCGTCGGCCACACCGGTGGCCACCGCCAGCACGTTCTTCATCGCCCCGCCCAGCTCGGCGCCGACCATGTCGTCGCCGGTATAGGCGCGGAAGGTCGGGCCGTGCATCGCATCGGCGACCTGCTGGGCGAACGCGGCATCGCCGTGCACGGTCACCGCGGTCGGCAGGTCCAGGGCCACTTCCTTGGCGAAGGACGGGCCGGTGACCACCGCCAGCGGGACGTCCTCGCCGAGGATCTCCTGCGCCACTTCATGCAGGAAACGCCCCGACCCGGGCTCGAAGCCCTTGGTCGCCCAGGCCACGCCGGCCTGCGTCGGGCGCAGCGGCGCGAGCTGGCGCAGGGTTTCGGTGAACGCATGCGACGGCACCACCACCAGGATCCAGTCGGCGCCATCGATGGCCGCCGCCAGGTCGGTGGTGGCCTGCAGGCCCTCCGGCAACGCGATCCCCGGCAGGTAGCGCGGGTTTTCGTGGCGCTGCCCGATGGCCTCGGCGACCACGGCGTCGCGGCCCCACAGCACGGTCGGGTACCCGTGCCGTGCGGTCAGCGACGCCAGCGCCGTGCCCCAGGAGCCGGCGCCGAGGACGGCGATCTTCTTCTTGGCGTTATCGCGCATGCACAACGGCGAACGCGCTCAGGCGTTGCCGGCCGGCTCCGAATCGGCGAGCGACTGGCCCTCGCCCTGCTGCGCGCGCTGGCGCAGGGTCTCGGCGTACAGGGCCTCGAAGTTGATCGGCTGCAGGAAGAACGGCGGGAAGCCGCCGGCCTGGATCAGGTCGCTGACCAGCGAGCGCACGTACGGGAACAGGATGCTCGGGCACTGGGTGCCGAGCAGCACGTCCACCGCCTGCGGGTCCAGGCCGACCAGGCCGAACACGCCGGCCTGCTGCACTTCGGCCACGTAGGCGGTCTTGCCGCCGGCGGTGCAGGTCAGGGTCACGGCCAGCACGACTTCGAAGGCCTGCTCGTTCAGCTGCTGCACGCGCTGGTTGAGGTTGAGCTGCAGTTCCGGCTGCGCGTTGTCGTTGAACACCGACGGCGCGTTGGGGGACTCGAAGGACACGTCCTTGACGTAGATCTTCTCGATGGTGAAAGCGGGACCGGCCGCGGCGTCGGCCGGCGCCGCGGCGCCGTTGTTGGTGAGGTCGGACATTGCTTGACTCCGGTGGATTCGGTAACAGAAAGAAACGGGATTATCACACGCCGGCCGCGCCCCTCGAGGTCGGACCGGACGCGGTGTCTCAGCGGCCCTTGACCAGCGGCAGCTCGGCCTGCTGCCAGGCGGCGATGCCGCCCTCGAGCACGTAGACCTGCTCGAAGCCGGCCTTCTTCAACTGCTTGGCGGCGCCGTCGGCGGTGGTGCCGGTGCGGCAGACCAGCACCACCGGCTGCGCCTTGGCGTTGGCCACCAGCTTGTGCTCGGGGCCGAACTGGCTGGCGGTGGCGTTGCGGCTGCCGGCGATGTGGCCCTTCTCGAAATCGGCCGAGGCCGACAGGTCGACCACCACCGCATTGCCGGCGTTGATCAGGCGGGTCAGCTCCGCCGGCCGCAGGCTCTTGTAGCCACGGAACAGGCGCGCCACTTCGGTGACGATCAGGGCGATGGTCAGGCCCACCAGGGCCAGGGCCAGCATCGGGTTGCGGCCGGCGAAGGCCAGCAGTTCTTCGAAGTTCACGGGACTCGGGGGCTGGAAGCGGGCGCCGATTGTCGCACAGCTCGGCGACCGCGCTACTGGCCGTTCCACAGGTCCGGCAGGCCATCCTGCAGCCACCAGGTCTTGGCCTCGGGGTCCCAGCGCCAACGCTCGCGGTAGCGGACGATGCGCTCGGCCTGGGTATTGCGGTTGATCACGCCCAGTTCGATCTCGCGCAGCGCCTCGCCGTCGCCGACCGCGCCGCCGCCGACCTTGTAGGAGGAGACCTGGATCTGCCGGTAGCGCTCCAGTTGCAGGTCGGTCAGCGGATGCGCCTGGCGGTAGGCCGGGTCGACCACCTGCCAGGCGGTCTCGAACTCGCTCCAGCGCACCGCCGCGGCGTAGGCGGTCTGCAGATCGTCGAGCTTGCGCTGTTGCGCGCGGCTGCCGGCCACGGCCGCGCCGGTCCAGCCCAGCAGCAACAGCAGCGCGAGCGCGCGGAACATCGAGGGCATGGCGGCGTCCAGGTGGCGGCGCGCGGGGCGCGCGATCCGCGCATCCTACCCCTTGGCGAGGGCCACGAAGCGACCGCTCAGGGTCGCCGCCGCCGCCGCGCCGGGCGCGCCGACCTGGGCCTGGATGCCGATGCGGGCGCGGCCGCGCTGGCGGAAGGTATTCACGAACACGGCCCAGTCGGCCTCCGCATCGGCATTGGCCTGGGCATGCAGATCGGCGTAGAGCGGCGACAGGTAGCGCACCTGGCTGTCGGCGACGTAGACGTCGGCCTGCAGGCCGGCGCGGTGCAGCTCGCAGTTGACCAGCCCCCAGCCGGCCAGGGTCATCACCGAGCCCAGGCTGCCGCCGAAGGCGTTGCCCTTGTCGTTGAGGTTGGCCGCCAGTGGTGCGACCAGTTGCAGGCGCTGCTCGGCATACTCGTGCACGGCGACCTGCAGCGCCGCCACCGGCGGCATGGCCTGGAACTGCCGTTGCAACTGCTGCAGGAACGCCTCGAAGGAAAGATCCGCTGCCATGATGCGATTGTGCTGCCGGTGGGGGCTCGCATAATGCCTGGCATGAGCGCGCATGCAACCGCCGCCCCGACCTGGACATTGATCTCGCTGCGCCCGCAGGGCGAGCACGCGCCGCTGCGGCGGGCCGCGGCGCGCTGTGGCGCACGGGTGCTGGCGGTGTCGCCGTGGCGGCTGCGGCCGCGCGCCGATCCCGCCACCCGCGCGGCCCTTGCCGCGGCGCTGGCTGCGCCGCGGGTCATCGTCAGCAGCCCGGCGGCGGTGCGCGCGGCCGCGGCGCTGCAGCCGCTGGCGGCACGCCCCGGCCAGTGCTGGCTGGCGGTGGGCGCAGGCACGGCGCGCGCCTTGCGCCAGCACGGCATCGCCGAGGTGGCGACGCCGGCGCGGATGGACAGCGACGGCCTGCTGGCGCTGCCGGAAATGTCCGCGCACGACCTGCCGGTGGGACTGATCACCGCCCCCGGCGGCCGCGGCCTGATCGCCGCACACCTGCAGGCGCGCGGCACCCCGCTGCTGCGCGCGGACGTGTACGTGCGCGAACCGGTACGACTGCGCGCGGCCGACCTGGCCCGCCTGCGTGCGGCGCCGCCCGGTGTGCTGGCGCTGAGCAGCGGCGAGGCGCTGCAACAGCTGCTGGCGCAGTTGCCGGAGGAGTTGGCCCGGGCCTGGCGTGCACGGCCGGTGGTCGCGGCCAGCGCGCGCCTGGCGACCCTGGCCGCGGACCTGGGGTTCGTCGACGTCGCCCAGGCGGCCGGACCGATGCCGCAGCAGTTGGTCGCCGCAGCGGCCGCGATCGTAACGCGCTCGCCACCTCGCTGAACGCGGACCGCCGCCCGGGTTGCGGCCGCAGTGCCGCTCACGCCATGCTCCGGCGGTGCCGCGCCGACCGCCGCCTTGCTCGCGACGGGCGACGGCCCCCAGGACGCTGCCGATGACCGACGAAATCCCGATCACGCCTCGCCGTTCCACACGCTGGATCTGGTTGCTGCTGGTGCTCGCCACGCTGGCCGCGCTGGCGTTCGCCGGCTGGCGTGGCTGGGACTGGTGGCAGGCGCGCAGCGCGCGCGAACTGGCCCAGCAGTCGGACCTGCAGCAGCAACTGCAGGCCTTGCAGCAGGCCCAGGACAGCCTGCGCCGCGACCAGCGCGCCACCGCGCAGCGGCTGCAGGACGCGGCCAGCACCAACCGCGTGCTGCGCGACGAAATGCTCGGCCTGAGCCAGCGCAGCGCGCTGCTGGAGGCCAATGTCGCCAAGCTCGCCGACTCCAACCGTCACGGCGCGCAGGCGCTGCGCCTGGACGAGGTCGAACTGCTGCTCAACCAGGGCCAGCAGCGCCTGCTGCTGGCCGGCGATGCGGCCGGCGCGCGGCGTGCCTACGCGCTGGCCAGCGGTGTGCTGGACGGCATCGACGATCCGCAATTCCTCAACCTGCGCCAGGCGCTGTTGCAGGAACGTACCGCGCTGGACACGCTGGGCGACGGGCCGCAGGCACGCCTGGCGGAGCAACTGGATGCCTTCGCCGCCAGCCTGGACAAGCTGCCGACGCAATTGCCGGAGAGCGCGCAGCAGCCGCTGTGGCAGCGCCTGCTGGCGCCGCTGGTGAAGATCCGCCCCTCGCAGGGCGGCGTCCTGGCCGCCGGCTCGGAGCGCGTGGCCGCCCACGACGCGCTGCAGCTCGACCTGACCCTGGCGCGCGCGGCGCTGGAACGCGGCGACACGCGTGGCTATCGCAGCGCCCTGGCCGGCGCCGGGCGCTGGCTGTCGCGGCTGTGGCCGGAGTCGCCGCAGCTGCGCGAACGCCGCGCCGCGCTGCGCACCCTGGCCAATGCCGATCTGCGCCCGACCATTCCCGAACTCGGAACCACCCTGCAACAGTTGCGCGCGATGCGCGACGCAAGGAGCCCGTCATGAAATCCCTCCGTTCCCTGATCGTGCTGTTGATCGTCATCGCGCTGGGCGTGATCGGTGCGCAATGGCTGGGGCAGGACCAGGTGCGCCAGCTCGGCGAGGTGATCGTGCGCGTCGGCGGCACCGACTACATCGCCTCGCTGCCGCAGGCCTCGCTGCTGCTGGTGATCGCGTTCCTGGCGCTGTGGCTGGTGTGGAACGTGCTCAGCTTCCCGTTCCGCGCCTGGGGCCGGCGCCGCCGCAAGCAGTCGCGCGCGCGCCTGCTCGACGGCCTGGCCGCCGCCCACGCCGGCCAGTGGACACGGGCCGAGAAGCAGCTCAACGCCGCCGCCGAAGACCCCGAGGTGAGCGCCATCGCCCTGATCGCCGCGGTGCGCGCGGCCGATGCGCGCGGCGACCGCGAGGCGACCGAGCGCCACCTGCGGCGCCTGGCCGAACGCGATCCCGCCGCGCATGCACTGCTGCTGGCCGAACTGCATCTGGAGCAGCAGCGCCCGGTCGATGCGATCAATGCGCTGGACGTGGCCGCGGCGCAGCCGCTGCCGCCGCGCGGGCTGTTGCTGCGCACCGAGGCACTGACCCGCATCGGTCGTGCCGGCGAGGCCTACGGCCAGCTCGGCGCGATCCGCCAGCAGCAGGCGCTGCCGCTGGAGGCGATCGCCACGCTGGAAACGCGCCTGGCCGCGGCCTCGCTGGACCAGGCCGCCGATGCCAATGCCCTGGCCGAGCGCTGGGAGAGCCTGCCCAAATCGCTGCGCAGCGAGCCGGCGGTGGTCGCCGCCTACGCGGTGCGCGCGGCCGCCCTGCGCTGGGACGATGCGGCGCTGCGCAGCCTGGAGCAGGCGCTGGACACGCGCTGGGACGAAGGCCTGGCCGCGCTGTACGGGCGCCTGCCGGTGGAGAAGTACGATTCGCGCCGCGCCAGCGCGCAGCGCTGGCTGCAGGCGCATCCGGACAGCCCGGCGCTGCTGCTGACCCTGGCGCGTCTGGCCAGCCGCCAGCAGCAGTGGCCGCAGGCCGAGGAATTCCTGCACCGCGCGCTGGCGCTGGGTGCCGGTGCCGAGGCCTGGGAAGTGTTCGGCGACGGCTATGCCGACGCCGGCGACATGCTCGCGGCGCAGCGCTGCTACGCCAATGCGCTACGCGTGCAGCGCGGCGACATCGCGCAGCCGCTGCCCGAGCCGGTCGCGCCGGTGACCCCGATCGCGCCGGCGCCGGACAGCACGGAACGCCGCGACGACCATGGGTTCCCGCGGCTGGAGGGTTGAGTCCGTCCCGGTGTTGTCAGAGATGGCCGAGCTTGCAAGACCAGGCCTGGCACGCTGATCCGCGGCGAAAGCGCGTCATGGCTGCTTCCGGACGCGGCAGCGCACGCGCATCGCTCCTGCGCCGATCAGCGAAGAGGAGCACGGCAGAAGGCCTGGGCCGCGTCGTGTGCACAGGCCGGCGGCGCGCCGGTCATCGCATCCGAAGGCCGGCCGCGTCCGGCCGCTCAGCGCCGCAAGGCCGGCGGCAGCGCCGGCAGGCGCGCCAGGAACGCGGGCGCCAGGCCCTTGTAGCGCGCGTAGCGCTCGTCCATGCGCCGCGGCATCAGGATGCGCGCGCCGAACATGCCCCAGATCAGCATGACCAGGAACACGGCGCCTCCCAGCCAGAACCCGCTCTCATCGCCGACGGCGACTCCCAGCAGCGGGCCAACCAGGAAGGCACCGGCGATCAACAGGATGTACCGGTTGCGCCGACGCCGATGCGCCACGCACATCCCGAGCACATGGCTGCTGCGCTTGCGCGCGACCAGCGCCGCGATCGCATAGACCAGGATGCTCACCAGGATCAGCGCGTACCAGCCCGGCGCGTGCCAGTAGAAGGTGCGCTTCTTGAGTTCGTCGTTGCCCAGCGCCGCCCCGCACTTCACACAGTGCGGCGGGAACGGCGCATCGCGCAGGCACAGCAAATCCGTGCCATCGCGCCACAACGTCTCGCCCGGCAACGGCGGCGGCAGGCTGGACGGACTGGCGACGCTGGGCGCCTGGTACGGATTGAAACTGCCCTGCTCGGTCATGGCCTGCGCCCCCTGCGCGCCGTGTCGCCCGCGTGGCGCAGGCGAATCGGCGGGCATGGTAGCGCGACGGATGCGGCGCGGTCAGCGCCGGGGCGGCGCCGCAGGGCCGAAGGCCGTGGCGCGGCGCACGCCGGCACGAGTGCCAGCGCGCGGTGACACTCAGCGTTCGACGATCGCCACCACGCCCATGCCGCCGGCGGTGCAGATCGAGATCAGCGCGCGGCCGCCGCCGCGTTCGACCAGTTGCTTGGCGACGGTGGCGACGATGCGCGCGCCGGTCGCGGCGAACGGATGGCCGGTGGCCAGCGACGAGCCCACCGGGTTGATCTTGGCCGGATCGATCTGCCCCAGCGGCGCGTCCAGGCCCAGCCGGGTGCGGCAGTAGTCCTCGCTCTCCCAGGCACGCAGGGTGCACAGCACCTGCGCGGCGAAGGCCTCGTGGATCTCGTAGATGTCGAAGTCCTGCAGGCGCAGGCCATGGCGCTTGAGCATCTCCGGCACGGCCACGGTCGGCGCCATCAGCAGGCCTTCGCCGTGCACGAAATCCACCGCCGACACCTGCGCATCGCGCAGATAGGCCATCGGCACGTGGCCATGCGCCTGCGCCCATTCTTCCGAGGCCAGCAGCACCGCGGCGGCGCCGTCGGTCAGCGGGGTCGAGTTGGCCGCGGTCAGGGTGCCGCGGCCGCTGACCTTGTCGAACGCCGGCTTCAGCGTCGCCAGCTTCTCCAGCGAGGTGTCCGCGCGCAGGATGTTGTCGCGCTCCACGCCGCGGAACGGCGCGATCAGGTCGGCGAAGAAGCCGCGCTCGTAGGCGGCGGCCAGCTTGTGGTGCGAGGACACCGCCCAGGCGTCCTGCGAATCGCGCGAGATGTTCCACTGCTTGGCCATGTCCTCGCAGTGGTCGCCCATGCTCTTGCCGGTGCGCGGCTCGGCCACGCCCGGGAACTCGGGCTTGAGCTCGGCGAACTTGAAGCCGCGGGTCAGCGCGCGCAGCTTGTCGCCGGTGCTCTTGGCACGGTTGGCCGCCAGCAGCCGCGCGCGCAGCTTCTTGCCGTAGACGATCGGCACCTCGGAGGTGGTGTCCGAACCGCCGCCGATGCCCGACTCGATCTGCCCCAGCGCGATCTTGTTGGCGACGGTGATGATGCTGTCCAGGCTGGTGCCGCAGGCGCGCTGCAGGGTGATGCCCGGAGTCAGCGGCGACAGCCCGGAGGACAGCGCCGCCTCGCGGCCCAGGTTCCAGTCGCTGGAATGTTTGATCACCGCGCCCATCGCCACTTCGCCCAGCTGCTGCCCGTGCAGCCCGTAACGCTCGACCAGCGCGCCCAGCGTGCGCACCGACATGCCGAGGTTCCCGACATCCGCATACGCCGTGTTCTGCCGGCAAAACGGAATGCGGACGCCGCCGAGAATGGCGACGGGACGGGCTGCTGGCATGGGATTACCTCGCGCGAGGGGAGTCGGGGACATGGCCTGCACGGTAGCGCAGGCATAATGAAGCGAGTGTAGCTATGCGCCCGCGACGGGCCAACCGCCAATCCCATGACCCAAGCCTCCGCCACTCGCCACGCCCACGGGGTCATCGCCCTGGAATTGTCCTCCGGGCGCGAACCGGCGCACCCGGCGCTGCCGCATGCGCAGGCCGCCGAACTGGCCGAGAAGGTCGGCCGCGACCTGGCGCAACTGGTGCCGGCGGTGCGCGAACTGGAACTGAGCCTGGCCGGCGCGCATTTCGATCCGGCCGAAGCGTTGCGTCCGGGCTGGCCGCTGCACCGGCGCCTGGAGGAACTCGCCGCCCGCGCGCCCGGCCGTCACGACGGCCCGCGACTGCTGGCCTTCGGCACCGATGCCGATGGCAGCGTGCCGCTGCCGTTCCAGGCCGATGCCGGCCTGCGCGGCGGCGCATTGCGGGTGGTGCCGTTCCTGCTCAGCGGCCCGGCCGACACAGTGCAGGCGGTGGCCGAAGCACTGGAGGATGTGTTGCTGGCGCAGGGCATGGCGCAGGCCGATACCGCGCTGCTCGCGCAGCAGGGCTTTGGCGCGGAGATCGAGCACGCCCGCTACCTGACCGGCCACGACCTGGCGGCGATGATGTCCATGCAGTACGACAACCAGGGTCTGGCACCGCTGTGGCCGCTGATCGAGACCGCGCTGCTGGCGCCGGACCAGGAAGAATGGCTGCAGGCCCCGCCGGAGCCGCTGCTGCGCTACCGCGAAGGCGAGGTGCGCATGGCGCTGTTCGACCCGGCCAGCTGGTGCGCGCACTACGCCTACGACCGCCAGGACTGCGAGCGCCTGCAGCGGGTCTACGAGCAGTACCTGGCGCGCCAGCGGCAACTGGCCGCGGTGCTCGAGGCCCACGGCCTGCCGGTGCTGTACGTGCATTGCGAGAGCGGGCAGGACGCCAAGCAGGCGTTGCTGGCGGCCTGAGCCGCGTCAGCACCTCCACTGGCGTGTCACCGCCCGACAGGAGCAAGCGGGCCAGCGTGGCCTCCGGCAGGCGCACGTTGGAAAGAGAACGCGATGCCGGGCTGACGCGGCAACAGGCGGCCGCAACGGCATGTCGCAGCATCCGCGGCGCTGCCCTGGCGCCGCGGGGTTGCAGCACTTGATTTCCAGCGAGGACATCCATGCACACCGTGTTGACCGTCGAAGCGCTGTGCGCACGTCATCAGGCTGGCGAACCCCTCAAGTTTGTCCACTTCTGGGGGCACACACCGAAGCAGCCCGGCGCCATCGACCGCAGTTGCTTCAGCCAATGGTTCGAGGCGCCCTTCGTGCTTGATTCGGTGACCTATCCCACCGCCGAGCATTACATGATGGCCGGCAAGGCGCGGCTGTTCGGCGACCATGCCGCCTGTGCCCGCATTCTGGCCGCCGCGCATCCCGGAGAAGCCAAGGCGATCGGGCGGGAGATCCAGGGTTTCGATGAATCCACCTGGCGCGATGCCCGCATGCAGTTGGTCATCGCGGGCAACCTGGGCAAGTTCGGCCAGCATGCGGCGCTGAAGACCTTCCTGCTCGGGACCGGCGGCAGGGTGCTGGTCGAAGCCAGTCCGGTCGACCGGATCTGGGGCATCGGCCTGGCGGCGGACGACCCGCGCGCCGCCGATCCCACGACGTGGCAGGGCGAGAACCTGCTGGGCTTCGCCCTGATGGAGGTCCGCCGGCGACTGGCGGAATCAGATCCTCGCTGAGCGCGACAGACGATGCCGCTCTGCTTCATGCAGCCTCGATCCGGCGCGACTGGAGCCACTTTCCGGATATCAGCGGATCCAGGAAGCGAAAGACAGCGGCGCCCGCAACACGGATGCCGCCATCACGAACGTCATCCAGCGTGCACTTACTGCGCCGGCGCGGCCGCCGCATCGCCCTTGATCACGCCGCAGGCCAGGCGGCCGCCGGCATTGCCGGTGGGCTGGCTCTTGTAGTCGTCAGGGTCGGCGTGGACGATCACCGCGTGGTTGAGGATGTCGAAGCCGTCGCCCTTGCCGATGTTGACGTTGTTGGACACCGCCGCATCGATGGTCGCCTTGCCCTCGGCGTCGGCCTTGAGATTGGGCATGTCGCCGCCGTGGTGCGGATCGCTGCCAACCTGGCCGTGCTCGGTCTTGGCCGGGTTGAAGTGGCCGCCGGCGCTGCTGCCGTCCGGCGCGCTGCAGTCGCCGAACTCGTGGATGTGGAAGCCGTGCTCGCTGTTGGGCTTGAGCCCGGTGATGGTGCCGGTGACGTGCACGGCGCCGTCGACGGTGGTGAACTTGACCTCGCCGGCCACTTCGTTGCCCTGGGTCGGGCTGAGCGCGGCGCTGGCGCTGCCGGTGGCGTTGGTCGCGGCCGGCG